>CATLIJ010000065.1 GCA_949948825.1 uncultured Clostridiaceae bacterium | reverse complement strand
GCCGGAGCTGTCTGCTATGTAAGTCTGATTCAGTGGATTGGAAATGACCCTTCCATGGTTATCAGCGCTTTGCTGGTAGTTGCAATCCGCATCCTGGCAAGAAAATACAGATGGAATCTGCCCACAGCAATGGGAAAGGAGTAGAAATGGAATTTTTATATCAGCTGGACTGTTGGATTTTAATGTGCATTCAATCTCTCCGCCAGGATTGGATGACCCCCTTTTGGAAAACCATCACCCTTATGGGTAATGCAGGATGGATCTGGATTGTTCTGACCTTGTACCTGATCTTCCTGCCCCAATGCAGGAAAACCGGCGCCGCAACCCTGTTTGCCCTGCTTATGGGCGCTTTCATCACAAATATTCTGTTCAAGCCTATGTTTGCCAGAATCCGGCCTTATGAGGTCATAGACGGCCTGACGCTGTTAGTGGCCAGACAAAGAGATTACTCCTTTCCTTCGGGCCACTCCTGCGCTGCCTTTGCCGCAGCCACAGTATGCTGGAAAATGCTGCCCCGACGGTACGGAGGCAGCATTCTGCTTCTGGCGGCTCTCATGGCCTTCTCCCGGCTGTATGTTGGCGTCCACTATCCCAGTGATGTACTGGGCGGAATTATAATCGGAACAGCCGCCGGACTGACTGCTGTCCGGCTGGTCCGCCGCATTCCCTCCAAAAACCAGACAAAAGGCCCTGTCTGAATTGTTATAACAGGCCTTCTGTCATACAAGCCTTATCCTTTTTTGCCTTTTTTAATGACTTTTAACCGGGTAAACTCCTCCCGGTCCTTTTCCTCCAGGGCATTGGTAATATCCGCCACCAGCGTCTCATACACAGGAATGGTAATATTTTTCAGCGCATTGGCCCGCTTTTGGGTCTTGCGGATGCTTCCTGCAAGACGGTAGGCGGAGTTTTCTACCATGGAGAGCCGGATGGTCAGATTCTTTACTTTTTCAAACTGAAGCCGTGCTTCATCCAAAGCTTCGCTGGTACTGTTGTAGGCATAAGAAAGCTTCATGGCACACGGCTCATGGCGTACCAGCGGAATCTCCGTACCCATAATGCTCCGGGTCTTTATTGTGATAGAATCCTCCACAGGAACCGAGGACGCAGTCTCCTCCACAAAATTAATCCCCAGCTCAATGTTCGCCTGCTGTAACGCCTCATAAGCTGCAGTAAAAGCAGAATCAATCTCCTGCTGAATCTCCTTTGCCTGATCAATCAGGCCCATCAGCTCCCGCAGCAGAATATTCCGCTTCTTATCCATGAGCTCATACCCCTGGCTGGCAAGGGCAAGAGAATTTTTTGCCAGAATCAGGTTCCCCTTTGTGGGAAACATGTTGGGGTTCATACAGACTCCTCCTTATAGTACTGATCCAGAATCTTTGTGTCAATCCGGTCCAGCTCCTCCCTTGGCAGCAGCCGCAGAAGCTCCCATCCAATATTTAAAGTCTGAATAATATTCCGGTTGTCATAAGGGTCCTGTCCCACGAACCGCCGCTCAAACTCTCTTCCAAACTTCAGATACTTTTTGTCAAGAGGAGACAATTCATCCTCCCCGATGACAGAAGCCAGAGCTCTTGCGTCTCCCACCTTGGCATAACAGGAAAACAGCTGATTTGCCACAGACTGATGGTCTCCTCTGGTAAATCCCTCTCCAATGCCGTCCTTCATCAGACGGGACAGACTGGGCAGCACATTAATCGGCGGATAAACCGACTGACCGTTTAAGCTTCGATCCAGCACAATCTGACCCTCTGTAATATATCCGGTCAAATCCGGAATCGGGTGGGTGATGTCATCATTGGGCATGGTCAGAATCGGAATCTGAGTCACAGAGCCATTGACCCCCTGAACAATCCCTGCCCGCTCATAGATTGCTGCAAACTCACTGTAAAGATATCCAGGATATCCCTTTCTGGAAGGAATCTCTCCTTTGGAGGAGGATACTTCCCGCATGGCCTCGGCAAAAGACGTCATATCTGTCAGGATTACCAGAATATGCATTCCCTTCTCAAAAGCAAGATACTCTGCCAGAGTCAGAGCCACCTTAGGAGTAATCAGACGCTCCACCACCGGATCATTGGCAAGATTCACAAACATTGCCACATGGGAAGACACGCCGCTTTCCTCAAAGGTTCTGCGGAAAAAGTCTGCCACATCATGCTTTACTCCCATGGCAGCAAACACAATGGCAAATTCCTCGCCAGAATCCTCATCCCCCAGGGAAGCCTGCTGTACAATCTGAGCCGCCAGCTGGTCATGGGGCAGGCCATTGCCTGAGAAGATCGGCAGCTTCTGGCCCCGAATCAAAGTCATCAGCCCGTCAATGGCAGAAATACCTGTGCGGATATAATTTCTGGGGTATTCCCGCGTAACCGGATTTAAGGGCTTACCGTTTACATCCAGCATTTTCTCCGGAATAATCTCTCCCAGTCCGTCTATGGGAATGCCAATTCCGTTAAATGTTCTTCCCAGCATCTCCCCGGACACGCCAAGCTCCATGGGATGTCCGGTCAGACGGGTGTGAACGCCCCGGAGCGCCAGCCCCTCTGTGCCGGCAAAAACCTGAATCACAGCCCGGTCCTCACTGACCTCAATAATCCTTCCCAGCTTCTTTTTGCCGTCATCTGTGACCATTTCCACAATTTCGTCATACGCTGCGCCCCGGACTCCCTCAAGCACTGCCATGGGACCATTAATCGCGTTTAATCCCAAATATTCTATTGCCATTTTTACCTCCTGCCAAAATTCTGTTTATCCCTGAAAACAAAGGAATCCCTGTGCTCATCCGTTTCGCTCCACAACATCATCATAAAAGCGGTCAATCTGTATTTTATAGTCCTCCAGCAGATGAAGCTGGTCATTTGGCACATCATATTTGATGGCAATTACCTTATCAAAGATCGGATCTTCCTTCAGCACAGACATGGGCATACCCATGGAAATAAGGGCTCTGGATTTCTGATACAAATACAAAATAATTTCCATCATCTTAAACTGCTTTTCCATGGGAACGCAGGTATCTTCCTTGTGAAATGCGTTCTGCTGAAGAAAACCAGTGCGGATTACCTTGGCAATCTCCAGAATCAGCTTCTGGTCATCTGGAAGCACATCGCTTCCAATCAGCTTTACAATCTCCATCAGGCTGCTTTCCTGAGAAAGCAGAGACACAATCTGATTGCGGTTCTCCACGAATTTCCGGTCCACATGCTCCGAATACCAGGCCCTAAGGTCTGACAAATATTCCGAATAACTGGTCAGCCAGGAAATCGCCGGAAAATGTCTGGCATAGGCAAGGCTTTTATCCAGTCCCCAAAAGCAGCGGACAAAACGCTTGGTATTCTGAGTCACAGGCTCCGAAAAATCTCCGCCCTGAGGAGAGACTGCCCCAATGATGGTAACACTGCCCATGGTTCCATTTAGATTCTCCATCATCCCGGCCCGCTCATAAAAGGCAGACAACCGGGAGGCCAGATAGGCAGGAAAGCCCTCCTCTGCAGGCATCTCCTCCAGACGTCCGGAAAGCTCCCGCAAAGCCTCCGCCCAACGGGAGGTGGAATCTGCCATAATCGCCACATGATATCCCATATCCCGGTAGTACTCTGCCAGAGTCAGGCCTGAATACAGACTTGCCTCACGGGCTGCCACAGGCATATTGGATGTATTGGCAATAAGAGTCGTCCTGTCCATCAGCGGATTGCCTGTTTTCGGGTCAATCAGCTCCCCAAACTCCTCCAGAACCTGGGTCATCTCATTTCCCCGCTCTCCGCATCCAATATAAATAATAATATTGGCATCTGACCACTTGGCAATCTGATGCTGAGTCATGGTTTTTCCGGTTCCGAAGCCGCCGGGAATCGCAGCGGTTCCTCCCTTTGCCAGAGGAAACAGAGTGTCCAGAATCCTCTGTCCTGTCACAAGCGGCTGATCCGCCGGACAACGGCGGGCCACTGGTCTGGCCTGACGAATCGGCCACTTCTGCACCATGGTCAAGGGCTCTTTTGTTCCGTCCGGAAGCTCCAATACCATAAGGGTATCCTGAATGGTATATCCCCCATCCGGAACTACCTGAAGCACACGCCCTTCCTTTCCCGGAGGAACCATCACCTTATGGACAATAGCCGGGGTCTCAGGAACCTCTGCAATCACCGTGCCGCCTGTCACCATGCTTCCTTCTTCCACTGTCATATGGGTATGCCATTTTTTCTCTGTATCCAGAGAATCCACATTAACGCCCCGGTTAATATAAGCCCCGCCCGTTTTGGCAATCTCACTTAACGGACGTTCAATGCCGTCAAAAATATTTTTCAGAATTCCCGGCGCAAGGGTTACGGTCACAGGCGCGCCCGTTCCGATTACAGTCTCCCCCGGCCGGATACCAGTAGTTTCCTCATAGACCTGAATGGTGGTGCTGTCCACAGAGAGCCCGATTACTTCCCCCACCAGCCGCTCTTTTCCCACATAAACCATCTCATTCATGGCAAATCCCACATCCTGCTTTAACTGGATGACCGGCCCGTTGATTTTATAGATGATTCCCGTCTTTTCATCTGTCTTGGACATTCCCGCTCCCCCCTTTCTGCTGATTCTGATTTCCTGCTGTAAAATCAAAATGGAAATCCTCTCTGATCTCCTCCATTCGAGTCTGGAAAGAATGATCCATCAAAATATTGCTATGGGGCAAAACTCCGCGGATTCCCCCTGAAAAGGGATAACTGCTGATCTCAAACCGGACTGCGGGAAACCTGCCTGCCAAGCCGCTTTGCTTCTCCTGATCCGAAGGGTCCAGATAGATCACCAGATCCTCTCCCCTTGCAAAATCCAGAGCCTTTTGGATCTGCCCCTCCAGATATCTGTCATATTCAGGAGTCTTCATATAAGCTTCCAGCCTCTCCCTTAACCGGGCAAACAGCTTTTCCTTCAGCTCCTCCTGCTTCCTGCCCAAAGCACGCTTTAATTCCAGTTGTCTGGCAGAAAGCTTTTTATTCATATCCCGTTCAATTTTATCTGTTTCCTGGCGGACCTGAAGTCCTGCACGGTGCTGCGACTCCTGCTGATGCTCTTTAAAATCCTTCTCAAGGGCAGACGTATATTCCTCCAGCATACGGCTGCTCCGCATCCGCGCATCCTCCATACAGGTATCCAGAAAATGCTTTAATTTCTCCTCTGTGGTCAAAGGATCACCTGCTTTCTTCTACAATTTCAATCCAATGGCTTCATTCACATATGAAGTGATAAAGTCCGGCTTGCGGCCGGTTCCGTGGCGGTCGGGAATTTCCACAAACAGCGGAAGCTTCTGATTCATCTTCACCTGATTGATCAGTTCCGGAAATTCCACTCCGAACTTTTCGGTCAGAAGAACAATCCCAATCTCCCTGTCGGCAAGGACCTTATCCAACTCCCTCTGCAGCTCCTGCTTTTCGTGGACAACCACACCCTCCACACCGGCAAGGCGCATGCCGGTCCAGGTGTCAATGTTGTCGCTGATCAGATACATTTTCATAAGCTTACAGTTTGCCCAGGATCATAAAGGAAATGATCAGTCCATACAGACATACACCCTCGGCAAGGCCAACGAAGATGAGCGATTTACCAAGAATGGAACCATCCTCACTGATGGCCCCCAAAGCAGCAGAAGCTGCTGCGGACACAGCGATACCGCCGCCGATACAGGACATTCCCGTGGAGAGAGCAGCCGCAAGATATCCCCAGCCAGCTGCACTGTTCGCCGCAGCCGTCTCCGCAGCCTCCGCCGCAGAAACATTTCCTGTAAACATAACCCCTGCCGCCACCAGCAAAGTTCCTGCAAAAAGAAAAATATTTGTTCCAAGAGCTGTCTTATACCGTCCGCGGGTCTTCTCCCCTGCCGCAAAAGCGCCGAAAGGAACTCCAATGCTGATTAACAAAGCAGCAGCCAAAGTAATTTTTGTCAGTAAAGTCATGATAAAATCCTCCTTAAAAATAATATCTTTTTATCCATATAGTTCCATCAGGAGTCTGCTTTTCCATAAGCCCTAAACTCCCGTCCGGTTCCCTGATAGAACCGGCTGAAAAGCTCATAGTATTCCAGACGAAGCACCTGAATCCCTACAATCAGCCCCTCCATGCCGCAGACAAACAGATTTCCCAAAACCACAACCAGCCAGTTAGGAGTTCCGGACTCTGCTCCTGCAAGCATAAGCACCACCTCCATCATAGCCGCATGGCTGACTGCAAAAGCACCCACACGGACAAAGGAAAGGGTGTTGGAAAAATAGCTTAACAAAACCTCAAACAACTCAAAAAATCCCTGTACCAGGAACATCCCCTTTTCCTTTGGCATCACCTCGGCCTTTTTCTCCACCAGGGCAGCCAATGGCTCCTTAAAGAATATGACAAGAAGCGGCAGTAAAAACATCACCAGCAGCACAATTCCGGCCGGGAGAGGGTTTCCGCTCATATACAGAAACACGGTAATCACCAAAGCCCCGTAAAATACAATTCCCGCAATCCCGTTGGTGTCAAAATACGTCTTTTCCGCATCCCTGGAACGAAGGCTGTTGATCACATTCAGCACCATGGTCATCAGCACAATCCCCATGCCAAGAGCAACTGCCACCACAAAAACCGTGTTCAGATTTCCGATAAAAGGAAGCTGCATCATGGCCTTCTGAGGCCTTAACCAGGCTGCCTCCAGCACATCCTCAAACCCGAACACACTGCCAAACATAAATCCAAATATGGTTGAGAAAAATCCGCAGCAGGAAATAATCGCTGCAAGATTCATCTTCTTTGCCCGGTACAAAAGGAATCCTCCCAAAAGCAGGCACAAGCCCTGCCCTACATCTCCGAACATAAACCCAAACAGAAAGGAATAAGTCAGGCCCAGGATCACAGTAGGGTCAATCTCACCATAGGCCGGAAGTCCGTACATGCGGATAAACATTTCAAACGGCCTGAACACGCCGGGATTTTTCAGCTTTGTAGGCGGTTTGCTCATAATGTTATTATGGTCATTTTCCACAAAACAGAAAGTACCCGGGTCTTTCTCCAGATCCTTTACAAAATGATCTGCATCCTTCTCACTCATCCACCCGCAGAGAATATAAAATGTATGGTCCTCATGATTCGTGCAGGCTGCCAGCTTTCTGATGTCAAAATTTGAGGCAAAACGCTCCAGACGGCTGTTGGCTGCCAGCAGCTCCGCCTTATGGGTCTGAATGGTTCCGGAAATCTTTTCCTTCACCTGGTCAATCCGGGACTGAAGCGCATTGATTTTCTCTCCTAAGCTTATCGCTGCCTCTGTGGGCGTTCCCTCATACTCATCCGGAAGAAAGAACCGCTCAAAATGGAGAGAGGCAAGAATAGCATCCGCCTTGTCACTGGCCACCTGCGGCACAAAGTACACCACCCATACATAGGGTCCGTCCTCCTGGCATTTGTGCATAACCACATCCATTGTGTCATACACATAGTCCATGAACTTTTTATAATACTCTTTGGGAATCCTTCCAAACCGGAAGCTTATAAACTTAAACTGCATAATGGACCGGACCGCATAGTTCAAATCCATAAATGGCTGTACACGGTTTCTTGACAGCTGCAGCACATCCAGCTCCTTCTCCAGTTCTTCCCTTTCCCCGCACAGGTTTTTCAACTCTTCATTGAGAGAGCCTACAATCCGGGCTGCCTCCTCCACGGAAAGCTTTTTGTATCCGTTTGAATCTGCCTGCCCTGCTGCCTGCTCTCCTAAGTAGCTGCCAATCAGCTCATTGGAAATCTGCAGCTCCCCCTTATAAGGATTTACCTCATTAAAGGGACGTAAATCCGGAACGGTCTTTAGCTCAGACAGTGCATTTTCCAAATGAATCTCATATTTGGAGAAATACTGCTCCACCATCTGGTCAATATCTCCTTTGTGTCCGGTAATACTTAAAAACTTCATTTTTTCAATCAAAGCTTACACCTCCTATTGCTTTTTTGCCATAGCAATAATCTCACTGGCATCAAGACCATAGCGGATTCCCTCGATAACAGCAATAATTTTTCTCTGCTCCAGCTCCTTGGCATACAAATAAGAGTCCAGTACAGCCATGGTATATGGATGCCTGCGGCCGGTGCCGCTATAAATCCGGTTCAGCACCTGATGGCTAAGGGCCTCCACATCCGGCGGCTCGTTCCAGTCTGCCTCCGGCAGCTTTCCGTAATAGGTATTTTTCAATGCGGCAAAAAAAACTTCTGGAGAAGAAGCCTCCGCCATATGTTGGATCTGTTCTGTCCTCAGCTTATATTTTACCGGAATCAGCAAAGCATAAATCTTTGCGGCTGGCAGCTTATAATATTTTATGGACCGATAGATCCACTGAATATTCAGAAGATCCAGACGGCTGCCAAAGCATTGGCCGATTACCTTCTGCTCCTCCCTGGTCAGAACCTTATCCTTTGTCTTCCACATGGTCTGAAAATAAAAAAGATCCAGACGAAATTCATAATCAAACAACGTCTGCTCTCTTTCCTCCTGAAAGCTGGTAAGCGGTCCGTAGTAAGAAGACCCCTCCAGCCCTGCAATCAGCTCCTCTAAGCTTTTCGCCTCAGCCAGCTTTACCAGATCAACAGAAGAATGGCAATCAAAAAACTGCTGAAAACCAGACAAGTCTATGGAGCGGGGTCTGCCGCCCATTACATTTCGCAGCACGCTTTTAATAATCGTGATTTCATAATTCATAAAATAAAGATCCAGAAATCTTCGCTGCTGCAAATTAGAAAAACGATACAGCTTGGTAAAATCCTGGTATTCAGACCAGGCCAGCAGCTGTTCAATATATCCCCGGTGAAGCCGGGTATCATCCAGCCCTGAAAAAATCGTCTCATAGGCAGGCTGCTGTTTTAAATAATCCGCCGCACTTCTGACATCCTCCAGGGACGCCATCTCCCGAAACTGTTCTTCTGTAAGCAGGCGGCTTTCCATTGCCCGCACCTTGGCGGCAATTCCGCTGTAAGTCAACAGTCCCATACACTCACTCCTCTGTCAGCCGTCCAAACAGCCTTTCCACATAATCCTCCTGACAGGTCTGAAAATGCTGCTCCATCTCCTCCAGCTGTCTCTCTGCGTCTAATCGCTGCATTTCCAGCTTCTGATCCATTTCTGCCTCCATCCGCCTTCGCAGCTCCTCAATTCCCTGCTCCGTCCGCTCCTTAAGATCCTGATCAAATTCCTTTGTCCGTTGTCTCATCTCTTCTGCAAATGCCTTTTTTCTCCCATTGGCGCCTTCCATAACAGAAGAAGCGGCATCTTCAATCTCAGAAATCTTTTTAATTACCGTGTTCATAGTAATCCTCCTGATATCCTGCCATTTCAGCACAATCATACTCTTTTTTTTGAAAAATTCCATAGGAAATATCGTTAAAAAACTGTTCAGAATGTACTTGTTTTAGTGATTGTGCAAAAAAAGGAAAAATCTATTGGGAATTTTAACTAACATCAGACCTTTATGGGTCAAATTTCACACAACAAGCTAAACAAATCCTTCCCTGGCCATTGTTCTGTCTCTGGCCAGACAAAACATGGACTGCATGGGAAAAATATAACAGCTCAGCAGCCTGAACTGTTATATTCTTCCCATATTCCAATTCATTCTTTAAGAACTCTGCAAAAATAACTCTGCATTTTCCACAGTTCTTACTGGATCTTCAAATACTGGCTGGCAACATACGCCTCCTGACCATTAAACAGGATTACCGCCCACTCATCATTCTCCGCCCTGACATATTCCACAGAAGCTCCTGCCACCAGCTGCCCCAGCTTTGCTGCATCTGTCCGCGGCTCTGCCCTCACGTTCAGTACATCTGTGGTCCGGTAAACTGTGGCCGGGGTTTCTGTCTCTGTAGTCTCCGGAGGCAGGGTCTCCATAGTCTCCGTAATATTCCCCACTGTGGTCTCCACTGCCGGAGTCTCACTGACTGAAGTATCTGTCTCATCTGGCTTTGGCTTAAAGCTCTTCACTGCCCAGAAAATAAGGAGAATACAGACAATTGGTCCCAGCAGCTTCACTGCATCCAAAGGAGTGAACATGCTTCTCCTTCTGCCGGAACGCCTGCGGCTGTTGCGGCTGCGGGAGGAAGAGGATCGAGATGGACTTCTCTTATTGCTTCTGCTTTTATTCCGGTACTCACTGGAAAAGGTACGAACCTCCTGAGCAAGCATCTGAAAAGCCAGATTCCCATTGGCCGACGAATTGTCCCCTTCATGGGCTGCCCTGTTGCCCATTATTCGTATCTTATGGTACCGGTCGCAGGTTGTCTTGGTAATCCGCCGGTTCTGGTACAGCCAGTCAATCATCTCCACCAAATCTCCATCATTCATGGAACCTGACCGCTCTGCCAGCATCTTCACCATAAATTCAACCGTCTGCCGCGCCTTAATCATCGCAGAATTATAATCTCCCTGCCCGATCAGCCGCTCTGTACTTTTCAATCCCATCTGGATACGTTCCCAATTATTGCTCGCGCTGCCGTTTGCCATAGTTGTCCTCCTCTGTGCTTATCTGAAATTCCCCTTTAAACAAAATCGCCGGTTGTTATAGAGATAAATATGTAAAAAACATAATAATCCGGCTGGCCCGAATCATTACAATTAATCAAAATGAATAAAATTATTATACTACATATTCCAAACTTATGCACGAGAAAAATGTAGATTTCTGCAGAAATTTATATTTTGTCAATAGTTTTGCGACA
>CATLIJ010000064.1 GCA_949948825.1 uncultured Clostridiaceae bacterium | reverse complement strand
TCATGCAGCTGGTGAAGCTATCCGCATGCGGTGCGTGAAACGGCAAAATTAAAATTAAACGCTGAAGATAATTTAGCATACGCAGCTTAATTGCTGCTGTCAGCCTTAGTGCACTCACACATTAAGAATCTGGCATCGATTTTGTGAGAAACGACGTATATTAAGCTTTGCGTATACGGGCGTAGAATGAAGCTACTAAAGCAATAAGGGTGCTTGTTCCCGTATTGTGGAGGGAATGCTAAAGAACAGGATATGATAGTAGAAGAACAGGGAATTGGTTTTCGGACAGGGGTTCGATTCCCCTCAGCTCCATTTCTAAAAAATCCATCCATTATTGGTTAAATCAATAACGGATGGAATTTTTTTGCTTTCAGGATATCTGCAGCTGCTTCTTCAATCTTTTGGAACAGGGGATTTTTTCGTGGGTTCAGATTTTCAAGAAAGCTCTTGCATTTACCAGACAAATGTGTTATATTCAATATGAAATCGATTACATAAAATGTGGATACATATTATAAAAAACGAGGAAGTGAGACAGGTGTGATGGAGAGAAAGCTGATTTTTTTGGATATTGACGGTACATTGACTGAGCCAGGGTGCAATAAGCCGCCGGAGTCAGCCCTTCGTGCTGTTTATATGGCGCAGAAAAAGGGACATAAGGTGTTTTTGTGTACCGGAAGGAATTATGGTATGCTGTCACCGCTTCTGAAATATGGATTTGACGGGTTTATTGGCAGCTCTGGCGGTTATATTGTGTGTGACGGACAGGTAATCTATGATTGTCCTATGACAGAGGAGCAAAAGCAGAGAGCCATGGAGGTGTTAAGGGAGAACAGAGTATTTCGGACCGTAGAGTGCCGGGATGGGTCCTACACGGATGAAGGATTTAAGGAATTTCTCCGGCAGAATGCAGGGGAGGGCGGCAACAGCGAGCTACTTCGGTGGAGGGAGCAGATTGAAAGCTCTCTGCATATTCGTCCTATGGCAGAGTATCAGGGACAGCCTGTATATAAGATTGTGATTATGAGTCAGAGCAGGGAACAGCTTTTGGAGCCAGAGCAGGCGCTTTGGGAGGATTTTGCTTTTTGCATTCAGGATACGGATTCTTTTGGCATTGTAAACGGCGAGGTGGTGAACCGGAGATTTGATAAGGGAAAAGGTGTGGAGAGAGTTTGCCGGCAATTGAATGCGCCTCTTGGCAGTACGATAGCTTTTGGGGACAGTATGAATGACCTGGAGATGATGGAGACAGCGGCTTTTTCTGTTTGTATGGGAAATGGAAGCGATCATCTGAAACAGGTGGCAGATGATGTATGTCCGGCTGTAGGTCAGGATGGGATTTATCAGGCATTTTTAAAGCATCATCTGATTTAAGAGGAACTCATTTGGATTTGTGGGTTCCTGCTGCTTGATTCTATATGAAAACGATTACATCATATTGCACAAAAAATAAAATTTATTTTGGGGAGAATGTGCATTTACACAGGAAAAAAACGGGAGTATAATTTGTATATAATGTAATCGATTTCATATAAGATTAGCAGCTTAAATGGCAATTCATGTGACCTTAAAGGAGGATATGAGAGAAAATGGCAATGGATTATGGAAAATGCGCAAAGGAGATTTTCGAAAACCTGGGCGGAAGAGAGAATCTGATCAGCGCTGCTCATTGTGCTACCCGTCTGCGGCTGGTGACAGTGGATAACAGCAAGATTGACATGAAGAAGCTGGAAAACGTAGACGGCGTGAAAGGTGTGTTCAGCAATAATGGCCAGCTGCAGCTGATTATTGGCACTGGGACAGTGAATAAGGTATATGAGGAATTTTTGAAGGTCAGCGGCATGACCGCAGCCACCAAGGAGGAGGTTAAGGCAGCTGCCGCGGCAAAACAGCCAGTGGTGAAGCGGATGGTAAAGGCTATGGGGGATGTGTTTGTGCCGATTCTTCCGGCCATTGTGGCATCTGGATTGATGATGGGGCTTGTGGAAGCATTGGGAAAGGCCATGCCTGCTTTTGCCGGAAGTGACTGGTATGGAATTTTGGATTTGCTTGCTAACACGGCGTTTGTATTTCTTCCCGTGTTGATTGCCGTGTCAGCGGCGCGGGTCTTTGGCGGGAATATTTTTCTGGGAGCAGTCATTGGCATGATTATGATTCATCCCAATCTGATCAATGCCTGGTCTGTGGGAAGTATGGACCCGTCGGAGATTCCCGTGTGGAGACTGCTTGGATTTTCCATCCGGCAGGTGGGATACCAGGGCCATGTGATTCCGGTGATTATTGCGGTATGGCTTATGTGCAAGGTGGAGAAATGGCTTCACAAGCATGTGCCGGAGATGATTGATTTATTTGTGACACCGCTTTGTACGGTGATGTTTACTGCTTTTTTGACTTTGGGGGTGATTGGCCCGGTATTTTCCACAGCAGAAAATTATATCTTAAGCTTTGCCCAGTGGGTGATTACTGTAGGCCATGGGGTTGGATCTTTGATTATGGGCGCTCTTTATCCTTTTACGGTAGTGTGCGGAATCCATCATATGTATAATGTGATTGAAGCGGGAATGCTGTCAGCCGAGGCAGGGCTGAATACCTGGATGCCCATTGCCAGTGCAGCCAATTTTGCCCAGGGAGCAGCCTGTCTGGCAGTTGGCCTGAAGGCGAAAAATAATAAGACAAAGTCTGTGGCCATTCCTTCGTCTTTGTCAGCAGCTCTTGGAATTACAGAACCAGCAATCTTTGGCGTGAACTTAAGGTTTATGAAGCCTTTGCTCTGTGGCATGGTTGGCGGGGCCTGCGGAGCATTATTGGGAGCCATGTTCCATATTGGAGCAACCTCTTATGGAGTTACCGGCCTTCCGGGATTTTTGATTACAATGGATTATACTTTACAGTATGCCATCACCCTTGCTGTATCTTTTGGTATCTCCTTTGCCCTGACCTGGGTATTTTGGAAGGAAGAGGAGGAAGGAACAGAGGAAATTCCAGATTCTGAGAATAAAAGCGAAGTTCAGGCACAGGGAGAAAAGGGGGAAGGCGGGGTGCTGTATGTCCCGGTCCAGGGCAAGGTGATACCAAGAAGTGAGATTCCGGATGAAACCTTTGCCTCCGGAATGTTAGGAGATGGCATAGGGATTGAGCCGGAGACTGGCATTGTGACCGCGCCTTGTGACGGAGAGATTTCCACTGTGACAGACACTCTTCATGCAATCGGCATGGTTTCCGCAGATGGTATGGAGGTTCTGATTCATGTGGGGATTGACACGGTAAATATGAAAGGAGACGGATTTACGGCCTTTGTCTCTGCAGGAGATAAGGTGAAGGCAGGGCAGAAGCTTCTGACCTTTGATCTGGAAAAGATTCGTGGGGCTGGATACAGCACGACTACAGCTGTGCTGGTGGCCAACAGTTTCCAGTATCCGGCCTTCCGGGTAGAAAAGACCGGAAGAATGGAACGGATGGAGCGGGTGATCTGTGTGAAGGAGGAAGAGTAAAAAAATTGATAAAACTTTCATAACTTGTTTGTGCTTTGGAAAGGAATGGTGAGAATGATGTCAGATAGCCGCTTGTTTAAAATATTATATTACCTTTTAGACAAAGGACATGCAACTGCTCCTGAACTGGCAGCAAAATTTGAGGTTTCTCAGAGAACGATTTACCGGGATGTGGAAGCATTAAGCAGTTCTGGCATTCCGATTTACGCAGAGTCAGGAAGAAATGGCGGAATCTATTTATTGCATGATTACATATTGGATCGGGCAATCTTATCGGATCAGGAAAAGCAGGAGGTATTGGCAGCAATACAGAGCATATCAGCCACAGGATATGATTCCGGCGAAGAGATGATAACAAAGCTGTCTGCACTTTTTCATATCAATATGGGGAATTGGCTTGAGGTGGATTTTTCAAGATGGGGAAGATCCTCGTATGATAACTCAAAATTCGAGGCTCTGAAGGCTGCTGTCATTCAGCATCGGGAAATAAAGATTGTTTATGAAAGTACAAACAGGGAAAGAAGCGAACGTATTGTTCAGCCGTTGAAACTATCTTATAAATCAAAAGAATGGTATTTGAAAGCATATTGTCTGGAAAGGCAGGATTTTCGTCTCTTTAAATTGAACCGTATTTTCAGTGTGGAGCAATTGACCCGAACTTTTGTTCCACAACCATATCCGGATGATGAAAATGATTGGAAGCAGCAATATCCCAAAATTGTTCTTTTATTTTCAGGGGAGATTGCATACCGTGTTTATGATGAGTTTGATGAAACGCAGATTGAGCGTCAAAAGGATGGGAGCTTTATGGTTTCTGCTAATATGCCAGTTGATTCATGGCTGATAGGATATCTGCTCTCCTTTGGGCCTGAGGTTGAAATTCTGGAACCAGAATATTTGAAGGGAATTTTAGCGGAACAGGCACAGAAGATTTATGAAAAAAATGTAAAAAGAACTTGACAAACCAGATGTTTTTTGATAGCTTATACATCCGTAATCGGAGGACTTATAATTGTAAGTATAAGACCGGATAAGATAGCGGACATACAGTTGGCCGGAGGTTGCTCTTGCGTATGAGAGGGCCGGATAAGAGGACTGTTCCTGTTCGTTTTCTTATCCGGCTTTTTAGTTAAATTTTCAAAAAACGTCTGAGGCGACTGGCAAATTAAAGGAAATATTGGTCATTGGATTTTCCACGTTTTTTATTGATATAGCCATGGGAATTTTGACTGTGCTTTTAACCGTCAGATTATGAAATATTTAGGAGGAAATGCGCTTTCTACTTATTACTTTCAGGTATGATGAAGCCAAAGGCAGCTTTTATTGTATCTGTGTCCAGAGGCTGTCTGATCAGCGGAATTTTAATTATGCTGCTTCCGGTTTTGGCAGGAGCCAATGCAATCTGGCTTGCCATGCCGGTTACAGAATTATTGGTTTCTGTCTATGCAGTGTATAGGAGGAAGCAATATACAAGAACACTATCATAGAAGAAATTGTTAAGACTATGAAAAGGAAAATACTTCAATTACAAGGTTTTACGGAGGCAGGGGGCATGGAATCGGTTTTTTCCCTGCACACATCAACCCAGGCTGAAAAACCGGAGTATTTCTCCAGCTCCTCCATGGACAATTCAATGGCGCTATTGCTGCTGCCGCAGGCAGGAAAGACGGTTTCAAACCGCTTCAGGGAAATGTCAAGGTAGATTGTCACCTGGTCGTTGACTGCAAAGGGACAGACTCCGCCTATTCCATGGCCGATGAATGTTTCCACCTGAGGAGGTGTGAGCATTTTGGCTTTCACGCCAAATCTGGCCTTGTATTTTGCATTGTCGATTTTTACATCTCCTGCTGTGACGATCAGTATGGCTTGATTGTCCACCAGGAAGGAAAGTGTTTTGGCGATTCGGCAGGGCTCACAATTTAGTGCCTGTGCCGCCAGTTCTACGGTGGCGCTGGACATCTCAAATTCCTGCACCCGGTCTGCGATGCCGTATTGATGAAAATATGCTTTGACTTTTTCGATAGCCATGATATCCTCCTTATGTGTTATTGGTTATGTGGAATGTTTTTCTGCATTAGAGCAATTTCTTGTCTGGCTCCGTTGGACAAGAAGTTGCTCTAATGAACAGTAATTAATTTATTATAGCATACAATGAGAAAAATGACAGACATTTAACAGGAAAAAATCATTGCAATATCCGATTATGGATGATATAATATAGTTAAAGCAAAGATTTCTGCGGTCAACAGGACCGATTCTGCGGCGTGCTGCATCTGTGAAGATTCTATTCTTTCTAAATGAAATCCTGCTTTTAAAAATCCAGATAAAATGAATAAAGCAGGAGGAAAAAATGCGCGGAAAAAAGCCCGGGGTGGAATCTTCCGGAGCAGAAAGCTTTAAGGCGGCAAAAGGGAAAACCAACCGGAAAAATCTTGAGAAGAATAAAGGAAGGGATATTGCTTACCAGAATAAGGATATTACCAGCAAAATGTTTGCCGAGCAGTTAAAGGGAAAAAGTTTTCAGATATATGGAATAGAGATGGGAAAAATTAAGGCTGTATTGCCGACCAATATTCCAACGATAAAGGTGAATGAGCTTCGCCTGGATAATCTGTTAGAGTTGGAGGATGGAACTGTAGCGCTGGTGGATTATGAGAGTGAATATAAAAAAGAGAATAAGGTGAAGTATTTGAATTATCTTACCGGAATTGTGAATCGGTATGAGAAGGAAGGCAGCAGATGTCCGAATTTGCGAATGATTGTGGTGTACACCGGGGATATTCGGAAGGAGGAGGTGTCAGGGGAATATAATGTAGGAGCAGTAAAGCTGGTAGTGGAATCAGCATTTTTGTCCGAATTGGATGGAGACGGAATATTGGCGCATTTGCAGGAAAAGGTTGAGCGTGGAGATGTGCTGAATGACAGGGAACAGATGGAATTTATCATTTTGCCGCTCTCATACAAAAAGAGGGAGGAAAAAGAAAAGAAGATTCAGGAGACAGTGAAGCTGGCAGTAAAAATTCGGAACAGGGAGCAACAGCTGTTTGTTCTGGCAGGCATTCTGACATTTGCAGATAAAATTATAGATGAAGACAGTGCAAAAAACATAAGGAGGGCGATCCAGATGACAAAAGTGGCAATGATTTTTGAGGAAGAAAAAGAGGAGGCTGTGAGACAGGCAGTAGAGGAGGAAAAGCAGAGAGGGAAGCAGGCAGTAAAAGAGGAAAAGCAGAGAGGAAGGCAGGCAATACAAGAGGAAAAGTATAAATTTGCTTTAAGAATGATAACAGATGGAGAGGTAACACTGGAAAAAATAGCGGAGTTTGCAGATTTGGATCTTAAAGTAGTGGCAAAGCTTGCCAGTACTTCATCGGGCCGATGACAAAATAAAATCAACAGGTTTCAAATTTAGACTTTTTATGATGCTGGAAGGGGGATATTCCCTGGATGGGGAGGTCCAGGGAACCCTTGGCCAGCATTGCTGAGGGTTAATAAGAATAATCCCGATCTAACTCTTCTGTTGTTGGAAATTTAGCCTCGTTTTCATCAAGAAAGTCACCTGTACATGTAAAACGGAGAAAATCGTTGAAATTCTTGCAGATATAAAGCCGGGATTCCATATAATCTCTTACTTCTTTGGCGCTTTCCCAATTCACGCCATCATCAATGAGCATATCATAGATTCCTTCTTCGTGTATGGTGACAATGCCGCCGTTTACCAAATCCAGGTATGTCAGATACCCATATACATTGCCAAGTCCGATAAAACCTGCCTCTAAAAAGCAGGGAAGTGCATCCTGTACGCTTTGCTCTTTTTTCAGATTTTCCAAAAATTCTTCTCCGTTTTTTCCGGCTATATTGTGCCATTCAAATTCAACAGTGGGGCCAATGTCAAATTCTGGCCGGGAGACATAGGCATTCTTTTCCCGGGAGAATGTCTGTTCCCATGAGTTGGCAAAGGAATCGCCGCAAAAAGAGACAAGTACAGTGATGTCTTCTGGCATTTTGCAGCTTAATAAAAATTCACGGTATGGTATGGGCAGAGCATATCCAAGACCTTTTTCAATGATCAGCAAATCCTGCTCGGTGAATGTGGATTCTTCCATAGGTTCTTTCCATAATTGCGGTTCACGTTCCTTTAATAGATTCAGATATTTTTTGGCTGTTGTCATAGAAATTTCCTCCTTTTGCCTGTATTTGTCTGAAAATTATTGAAAACTGTGCAGTACTGTAATAAGTCCAGTTTAGCACATTTCTGTGGCAGGTACAAGATCCAGGAAATATCAGGTGTTCGCCTGATGGGGAAAAACGCTTTTCATTATGATAAAAAGATGGTATTATTAGACATAGAGTGTTTTAAGGCCAGAGAGAATTTTATGAGGAGTTTAAGATTAAGAAGCGTTTAAGAATGGAGAGTAGAATGTCTCTTGAAAATTATTTTCCTATATGGGAGAAGCTGACGCCTGCCGAGCAAGATCGTCTGACGGGCTGTGTCATTGACAAGTCTTTTAAAAAGGGAGAGACTGTGCTGCATAAAACGTCGGATTGTACTGGTCTGCTCTTGATTCAGACGGGGCAGCTCAGGGTATACATTCTTTCGGAGGAGGGGCGGGAGATTACGATTTACCGGCTCCTTGACATGGATTTGTGTCTGTTTTCTGCGTCCTGCATTCTCAATAATATCCGGTTTGATGTGATGGTGGAGGCAGAGAAGGATTCCAGGGTTTTTATTATCCCTGCCAGGATTTACCGGGAGATCATGGAGGAGTCAGCTGTGGTGGCAAATTATACAAATGAGATTATGGCCAGCCGCTTTTCCGATGTGATGTGGTTAATGGAACAAATTATGTGGAAGAGCCTGGATAAAAGAGTGGCAGGTTTTCTGTTGGAGGAGATGGCACTGGAGGGGACAGGAAAGCTGAAGCTGACTCATGAAGCTATTGCCAACCATTTGGGGACACACCGGGAGGTCATTACCCGGATGCTCCGCTATTTTCAGGGCGAGGGCATGGTGAAGCTGGCCCGTGGTATGGTGGAAATACTGGATGTCAAACGGCTGCAGCAGCTTCATGAGGGATAGAGGATCAGGATTTCCTGTGAGGATGCGCCTTGCAGATTAGCTGGGTCATGGTACCCATAGGGCAGTAGACGCACCAGCTGCGGGGTTTAAACAGGGCCATGGTGATCAGACCAAGAACCGTGGAGGTCAGCATGACGCTGTAAAAGCCAAATGCAAACTGGGCAACCCCAGGATGAAACAAGGTTCCATGGTAGGCCCAGTGCCAGGGCAGCTTAAAGGTCCACAGGAGTGTGACTACCTGTTTCAGGCTTCTGACGTCTGTGAAAACCAGATAAGTATTCCATAGCATTTGCAGAAACATGACAAGGAAAAAGGTCAGAAATCCATAGCGGAACCATTTGCTTTTCATCCACATTGGAATATCTTTTTTCCGTGACAGACCAAAGGAACCTCCCAGCAGTCCAAATAGCTGTCCCCGACCGCAGTAGCGGTTGCAATAGCCTTTGTTTCCATTTACCAGGGAGATGATCAGGGGAATAAAAAAGCAAAACAATCCCAACCAAGCAAAGAGAATGTTAAAAAATCCCAGAATAAGGTAGGTCAGAGACACAACCCACAAGTAATCATACCATTTCTTTTTCATTTTCCACCTCCTGAATCGCAATGACAGATGCAGGACATTCTTTGGCGCATTTGCCGCATCCCACACATTTTTGTAAATCTACTTTGGCCATGATGCCGTTTGGAACATGGATGGCAGACATGGGGCATACTTTGGCGCAGCAGCCGCAGGCAACGCAGAAATTTTCATCTACAAATGCCTTTCTTTTTTTCCTTTTTATGGTTTCCATATGTATTTCTCCTTAAGCTTTGATGGATTTTGATTGATTGTAATCTTTATTATATGCGTCAGGAGGAAAATTTCTGTGATATTGTCACGGAAGGGTTAGGATTTTCAGATTGAAAAATCAGGAAGACGTCCATGTGAGCAATAATGCTGTTGGTTATTGTTCACGGCTGGTATTTGCTTGGAAAATGGACGGTTCCTTACCTTGATTGGAAAAAAGTTTCGTGTTAAAATGTAGTTATACCTGTAAGCAAAATGATTGGTCAAATAAATATGCTTTTTAGCAGAATGGAACAGTTTCTTAGTGAAACGGATGAGAAGAGAAAGGAAAGAGAAATCATGGCAAGGACCGTGGGGATTGGTTATCAGGATTTTGAGACAATTCGGAGTAAGGATTTCTTTTATATTGACAAGACCCACTTTATCCAGGAATGGTGGGAGGGCGGGGATCAGGTCACTTTGATCGCCCGTCCGAGAAGATTTGGGAAAACGCTGACCATGAGTATGACAGAAGCCTTCTTTTCAGTCCGGTATGAGGGAAGAGAGGACTTGTTTCAGGGGCTTGAGGTATGGGAGAATGAGGAACTTCGGAAGCAGCAGGGGAAGTATCCGGTGTTGTTTTTCAGCTTTGCTGATATAAAGGAAAATTCTTATATTCAGACGAGAAAGAAGATATGCGGCAGTATAAAAGAATTGTACAACCAACATCGCTTCCTTTTACAGGGAGATTTGTTAAGCGAAAGTGAGAAGAGGGATTTTTTTAATATTTGCGATGACATGGAGGATTATGTTGCTTCTGGTTCGATCAAAGCTTTGTGTGGTTATTTATCCCGCTATTATGGCAAAAAGGTAATCATTCTCCTGGATGAATACGATACCCCCTTGCAGGAGGCATATGTAAACGGATATTGGGAAGAACTGTCTGCTTTTATCCGAAGCATGTTCAACGCTGCCTTTAAGACCAATCCCTATTTGGAGCGGGCGATTATGACTGGCATTACAAGAGTGAGTAAAGAATCGATCTTTTCTGATCTAAATAACCTGGAGGTGGTGATGACAACTTCGGGAAAATATGAGGACTGTTTTGGATTTACAGAGGAAGAGGTATTTGCAGCGCTGGATGAATACGGGTTGTCTGATAAGAAACAGGATGTGAAAAGCTGGTATGATGGTTTTACCTTTGGAAATCAGAGGGAGATCTATAATCCATGGTCCATTTTAAATTATCTGGACAAGGGACAGTTTGGGACTTATTGGGCCAATTCCAGCTCCAATAGTCTGGTAAGCAAGCTGCTGCGGGAGGGAGGAAAAGGGGTCAAGAAGGAATTTGAGCAGCTGATGGAGGGAAGATCCATAAAGGTGGAGATGGATGAGCAGATTGTCTATAATCAGCTGTCCGGAAAGAAGAACGGAATTTGGAGCCTGCTGCTTGCCAGCGGATATGTCAAGGTGAAGAACTATCAGGTTTGTGTGACCGGGTTTGGAGAATGGCGTCAGGAGTATGAGCTGATGCTGACAAACCTGGAAGTGCGTCTGATGTTCCGGTCCATGATTCATGACTGGTTTGCAGAGACTGAGGATGATTATAATGATTTTGTGAAGGCGCTGCTGTTAGGAGATGTGAAAGCCATGAATCTCTATATGAATAAGGTTGCGCTGAGTACATTCAGTTATTTTGATACCGGGAAAAATCCATCAGGGGAGGAACCGGAGCGCTTTTATCACG
>CATLIJ010000063.1 GCA_949948825.1 uncultured Clostridiaceae bacterium | reverse complement strand
CTGGATAAACAACTACCCCCGCCGGATACATGACTATCATTCTGCTGGGGAATTGTTCAAAGAAGAGGTTAGGAAAATCGGTTGAAAAAAATTTAAAAAATGTCGCATTTAATATTGACATTTTCATAATCTTAGAGAGTGCTAATGGAAATGCGCAGACTGTTTTAAATTATGCAAATGAATTTTTGTCTGATGAGGAACATAATCGAAAATTCAGTACTTATGGTAAATATTTGGCATTTGATTGTGATGATCCGCCTAATATTCAATCTGTGGTATTGGCTGCTGCGGAATATGAATTGTTAATTTCTAATTATCTGTTTGAAACGTGGTTGCTGATGCATTTTGAAGATGTAAAAGAAAAACTGTCAAAAAGAGAAATTTACAGACACTTATCCGCACATTTATATAGTTTTTATTTAAAAGGCGATAAAGGAAAAACGCGGGAAATTGTCCAGAATGGCAATATAGAAAAAGCCATTGTCAATGCAAAGCTTTTGGAAAAACAGTATATTTCAGAAGGAAAAAAGTATATTTGCCAATATGATAGAGATGAATCCATTTACAAGTGTTTACAAATTGATAGAACAGTTTATGGTTGAGATTTTATTAAAAAAAGAGAGAACATTTCCAAATGTTCTCTCTTTTTTTGGAGTTTTATTCCAGAATTTATGCTTTTGCCCCTTTTCAGGGACAAAGTTCCTGTGATTGGCGGACAAGACATTTTTTGACAAAAATATGTGATATACTAATGATATCTGAAAAAAGGGGGATAGAAAAATGCCGCAGGGATCAAAAAGTATAGGGAAAAAAGTAAGAAAAGGGCTGACTGTCTGGATCGCAGGCATATTGCTGTGGAGCGGAATATTGGGGTCATCGTTTCAAGCATTTGCAGTGGAAAAGGAGTCCTATGTCAGCACAAAGAAGGGGGAGCTGATCTTTGTGTTGGATACCAGTGTGTCCATGAACACTCAGGATTCTGATCACCGGGTCAGAGATGCCATACGCCGGATGGTTGATAGCCTGCCTTCGGATTATTCTTATGGGCTGGTAGCTTATCATACGGATATTCAGGCAGTGATTCCCCTTGGGAAAGATTCCAAAAGGCTGGAACGGCAGCTGGAGTCTGTTCAGTATACTGGATATACCAATGCTGGAGAAGGATTGCAGCAGGCAGTCCAGCTGTTTTCCAAGGAGGAAGGGGCCAAGCGAAGCATTATTTTGCTGACCGATGGGGAGATCGATATGCCAAATCAGCAGCAAAGGGAAATATCTCGAATACAGTATACAGAGGCCATGACAGAAGCAGCAAGTCAGGGAATCCCAATGTATATTGTTGCAATCGGGACAGAGCTTACCAGTCCTGCGATGCACATATTTGACGGGGCGGAAGCTACAGGGGGAGCTGTGTATTGGGAAGGGCAGTCTGGTTCCCTGAATGAGATTTTGGAACGGATTCTTAAGGAGAGACTGAATATCCCGTGGAAAGAGGTTTCCATGAGGAGGGGTGAAACGGACGAGGAATGGGTGGTGGAACTGCCGCCTAATGCCAGCTGTCTCCGGCTTCTGGTGGAATGGGAGGGAGAATCAGAGACGGTTATGGCAGAGTGTGAGACCGAAAGAAAACAGATTACACAGGGAAAAGAGTTTGCGGTCATTGAATTAGAGAATCCTTCTTCTGATTTCATCCGTATTTGGGGCGGGGAAGCCTGGGAGAAAGTGCATGCCCGTTTGTTGACAGAATATTCTGCAGAAATACAGGTAAATGTACAATACCGAAGAGAAGAGCTGGAACAGACCGCAGAAGAAATAAAAAGGAAGGTTCCGCCCAGGTACGAACATTTTGCGGATATTACAGTGGAAGCGGTGGATGAGAGGGAAAATCAGAGCAGTCTTTGGGAGCAGGAGGTGTTTGAAGGCAGAAAGATTTTTTATACTTTAAACGGCGCTGCGTGTCAGGGAGTGATTGAGAAAGGAAAATTGTCGGCTTCAATTCCGGCAGATGATATAGAGGAAGTGGACATACAGGTGGATATGACTGGGTTTGAAGATGTGTGGCAGGTCAGACAGGCATCTCCAGTGAAAATTGTAAAGACACCAGATCCGGTTTTTCAGCCAGAGCCAGATTACCGACTGCTATGGGGAATTTTGGGTGCTTTGGCAGTTGGGCTTGTAGTCTTGGTTTTATGGGGAAGGAAAAAGGATACAACCATTATTTATATGGAACAGACAGCAGCGGCAAGAATGCCGGAAAAACCTGTGGTGATTCGGGATGGGGCATATTCTGGAAAGCTTAACCTCTATGTTGTGAGGACCCGGAATGAGGAGGATATTCCTCCGCAGACTTACCGTCTGTTTGGACGTGCTCCGGGGCGGGTTGTGTTAAAACAAATTTTGGACACATGTAACATTTCCTGCGGAGAAGCAGAGTCTGGAAATATTATATTTTGTCCGGGGCCAGATCATTCGCTGGTGATTCAGGACCAGTCGGAGCACTGCACGGTGATGCGGGGTGCTGAAATTTTGAAAAAGGGGAAGGGGTATCCGATTTATTATAATGAAAAGATTACAGTGACTTTTTATGAAGAGGATACGGAGATTGAGCTGCATTATAAGAATCTGAAGCCTGGTGAGAGGGAGTGAAATGCGTATTCTTTTTGGCGATTATCAAAACATATTTGACTGTGTGATGAATTGGAGCGCAGAAGAGAACAACCAATCGGAAAGGATGTTTTAAGATATGGAATACTTTTTTATCAGTCAGGATAGAAAATATAAAAATATTCCTGTAATTCAAGATTTTTATGAACATTTTTCTCCAAATCTGTTTTGTTTGGAAAGCGGCGTAAGAATCCCGGAGAGAAATGTTGTGTATGCACAGTCCAGGACAAAACTGGATTTTGTTGATGTTTTAAGCGGGCCGGTTCTTCTGGTATCCGATTTGGTAAAGAGGGTGATGGAGGCTTATGATGAAAAGCTGGAATTTAAAATGTTTTTTATTTTGAATACTTTGGGGGATCAGGGAGAGTTATATTATGCACCTCTTTTAAAAAGGATTCGCCATGTGGAATTGTCTGGAAGAGGAAGAAGCACTGTATGGGGATATGAACTTTCCCAAATAAAGCAGCAGCCCATCTGTCAAATCAATGCAGAACTCCTTTCTAAAGGAATGGCAGTTAACCTGGAGATAGCAGAAAGCCTTTTGAGGCGGGGATGTAAAGGGATTCATTATCAGAGGATGGAGGTAAAAAATGGTCGAATATATTGTAAATGGAGCCAGAATGATCTGTGACAGGATCTTTTGGTTTATGCTCTTCTAATACTTATTTTTTGTTTTTCCAAAGTAATCCATGGGAGGAACATCCTTGTGTGCTGGATTTGCTGGATTATTATTATCAGACAGGTGAATAAGCTGTGTTATCGATCTGGTGGAAACATCTGAATGGAGAGAAGCCAAGGAGACAGAAGAAGTCAATGATAAAAATATGATGCGGACAGATGGGGAAGTGCAATCTAATGATATAGAGATGATTTTGGAAGCCTGGAAGAACAACCAGCCACAATATTATGCAAACTCTCAATATGGAACAAAATCTGCCGTAATAAGTCTGGATTAAAGGGGGGGATAAGATTTTGATAAAAAGGTTATTCGTTCTATTTTCGATTGTAGTAATAACAACCTTGCTTTCGTTTAATGCAACAATAAATATTATAAATAAAATAGAAAGGCAAAGAAAATTGCAAAGACAATGGGAAGAAGGGCATAGCAGCAGGCTTCTCAATGATGTATCTTACGCCTATAATCAACAATTGTCAGAAGATCCAATCCTTCAAAAAGAGGTTCAGGAATTAACATCAGATGAAAGCATTAGAAAGCGTTTTTATCAATATGAAGACTGGATGCAGAATTTTGCAGAAGAGTGTTATAGAAAATTGAAGGGAGGTGTATTTTCCTGTACAGATACGAAAGTGGTAATGTTCATTCAAACCAAGGCCCAAGGATCTTTAGGTATTATTTTACCTGAAGATGATGAGCTGGAAGTATCCTATGTCTATTCACCATTTGGGGAGATGGATTTGTCACGAGATAAGACCTGGCTGCAGGATTGCATAGATATAGAGCAAAATATGAAAATTATACGCATAAATTCTCATTGGTATTATAAATGTTTCAGAACAAAAGAATGGTGAAAACGAAAGGAAGGTGAAAGAAAAATGCTAAAAGAACTGCTGAAAAAGATACTTTGTGTAGTTTTAATCATTCTGTTCACTACTACAATATCAGTAGGAGCAAGTGTATGGATTGTACTTCAAGTGAAGTATCAGGAAGAAAAAAAGAGGGAAGAAAGGCGGGCGAGGGGAGGACATGAACAGGATTTGATGGAACAAGAGCATTACGTCAGTCCATAGAAGAGTTTATATCAGAGAAAAATGCCAGGGAAATTTTCCGGCTTCATCAGGCAGCCATGAGGCAGTTGGCTGAAGAGTGCAAAAAAATGACAAAAAAGAAATTAATTTTACCGTAGATCAGATTAACGGCATGATGGTTTATATATCGGATTATCCGGTGAGAAGAGCAATTCAAGATGACGAATATGATTATGTAGTAAATCCATTTGAATGAGTTATGCTCATGAGCATACTTAAGAATTTCATATTTGCCCCCAATTTGGGCCATTTTGCGGAAAGATGGAACAATGCAGCCAAATTATTTGGCTTATGGACATGGATTAAAAAGAGTTTTTAAAAGAATACCAAATATCAGGGAGGTATAAGGTGAGAAAACAGAACAGCATTTTTCAGACTGGTTTTCTCTCAGAGGCAGGTTCTGAATTGGAGAACAATGATTATTTTGCCTGTGTGGAGCTGGACAATTATGCCTGCTATGTAGTTGCAGACGGTCTGAACAGCCAGCAGGATGCCAAGAGCGCACGGATTGCCACCCAGTCCGTCATACTGGCATTTCAGGAGAAGCCGTCTCTTAGAAAAAGGGCAATTCGCTCTTACCTTAAGGCGGCTGACAAGGCTCTGTGCCAGTATGACAGCCGGGAGCGGCTGAAAGCGTCGGTTATGGTGATTGTGACAGACTATGAGAAAATGAGGTATGGCTGGGCCGGAAATACTCGTCTTCGCATGTACCGGGACGGACAGGCAAGAGAGCAGAGCCAGGATATGTCCCTGGGAAGGGATGAGACAAAGGATAAAAATCTTCCGGAGGATGTGCTGGCAAAGCATGAGGAGCGGAATAACCTGTATGGGTATGCAGGGCAGGGAAAGGGATTTTCTCCTTGTCTGTCCAAAAAGATTGCCCTGGAGAAAGGGGATATTCTGGCTGTCTATACCCGTGGCATATGGGAGAATTTAGACAGCGGAGAACTGGATGATGTATTTTCAGAGGCAAAGGAAGAACCATCCGAGTGTCTGGATAATGTTGAGGATCTGCTGCTTTCCCGCCAGCCGGAGAATCTGGAAAACTATACCCTTGCGGCGATTTTTGTCAACAAGGTATTTCAGGACCCGGAGCGGAAACGAAAGCAAAAGAAAAGGATGATTTTTACAGCAGTTGTTTTGGTGGTTCTCCTTTGTATCAGTTTGGGAGTCTGGCTTTTTCGGCGCTGGCGTCAAAAGCAGGAGGAAGAGCTGGAACAGCGTTTTTCCAATATGATTGAATACATACAGGATGCTAATTTTGTCCGGGCAGGAGAGGAATGTAAGGAAGCACAGAAAAAAGCGGAGAAGTTAAGAAAAAAGAAGGAGCTTCAGGGGCTTTCGGATTATCAGAAGCTGATTGAGGTAATCACTGGGGCAGAGGAGGCATTTGACCAGGGAGATTATGAGGAGGCCCAGGAAGCTTATGTGACAGCCCGCCAGCGTTCCCGCTATGCAGACCGGATTGCAGATGCATATATTGAGAAACGCCTGGACCTGATTACGGATTACCAATCTGTCTTTGATTATATCCAGTTGGGGGATATGCTGACAGCTTCCGGGGATTATGACAGGGCAGAGGAAAAATACCTTTATGCCAGAAAGCTGGCAACAGGAGTGTATTTTGAAGAAGGACGGCAGGACGCTTTGGATGCCCTGGATGCTTTATATGAGATGAGGGACAAGGCGGAGGAAGCAGACACAAAGGAAGCAAAGGAAAAGGCCTCTAATGAGACAGGTGCAGCTTCGCTGGCTTCAGAGGGGGACAAGGCATTTGCCCAGGGAGATTATGAGGGTGCAAAGGCTTATTATGCTATGGCTCTTGAAAAATACCGGCAGCTGGGAGATCAGGCTCATGGGGAGCTGATTCAGACAAAGATAGAGGCCAGCGGACAGAAATCTGAGGAGAACAAAGGGAAAGAGCAGCAGGCAGAGGATTATCTGGCAGCAGGCAAGGCCCAGGAGGAGGCCGGAGAGCGGCTGGAAGCAAAAAAACAATATTTGCTGGCTAAAAATCTGTTCCGGGAACTGAAAAAGGATGAAAAGGTAGCTGAGGTGAATGGACAGATTGAGTTGCTGGAGGCAGCTTTGGAGCAGGAAAAGGAGAAAGAGGGGGAAAAGGAATCTGAGGAGAAGGAACAGAATCCGGTGCAGGAAGCGGAGCAGGAGAGGGAAGAAAATCCGGGGAGAGAAGCAAAGCCGGGAAGAGAAGAGGAGCAGGAAAGAGAGAAAAATCCTGGGAAAGAAATGGTTCAGAAAAAAGAAGGCCCGGGAATCACTGGCCCAGGCGTTTAGATGAGAGGATGGATAGAGGGAAAGCCGATAGAACAGGTCCGGCGAACAGCAGAAAACAGGAACCTTTTCGGGACGAAACAGGCGGATGACAAAGGAGGAGCAGAGTGAGAGAAGAAGGAAAGGCATGGATGGAAGGGATTCAGGAATATCCCTTTGACTATGGACGTTACATAGAGGAACGGCTGCGGGAAATCCCTGATTTGGATGAAAGACGGTTTGCCAAGATCGCGCTTTTGGAGGGACTGGGCAAAACAATTCAATGTATGGAGGAAAAATACGGGCAGCTGCAGCGGCGAATTTATGAGGAATTCCAGCTGCAAGGAAACCGATATGAGACAGTAATGACAATCATAGAAAGGCAGTATTATGATCCCACAAACGGAACCTTGTATCCAGTGGATCCTCAGGATTTGGATGATGTTAAGGAGAGGAAAAACGGACTTATGGGAACCGTGTTTTTGAAAATGGGGCAGGAGGACAGCCGGAGATTTCGGGAGGAGGAGACCTTTTCCGGGATTGTTTGTCGGATGGAGCGGCGATATCCGGCCGTCTTTCGGGTCCGTCCGGCAGAACGATACCAAAAAAGGGTGGAGGAGCTTTATCAGGCATTTCAGGACAATCAGCTTCCCTGGTCCACAGTCAACACAGCCTATCTGGATCAATTTTATGATGTGTTTCTGGCGGACATGGAAGAGGACAGGAAAACCGGGCAGAGGGAAGAGAGCAGAACGCTGGAAGTCTTTGGTTTGGAGGATTGTGAAATTCAGTTTGGAGACTATTCGGACTTTGTTTGTTATGGAAGGATTCCTCTGTGGAATATGGAGCAGACTTCTTTTGAAAGTACAAATTTTATGATGCCTTGTGTGGATGGCATGTATTATGAACATGTTTTTGCCCTGGATCAGAGAAAGGAAACAGATGGTTATTTGATTCAGGGAAATGAGGATATTGTGGAGATCCGCCATGAGAAGGACCGGATTGTAGTCAAATCGCCAAAGGATACCTTTGATAACTGGAAGGTTTTTCATATGATTCAGGAAATCAAAATGTCTCTGGATTACACAGAGCCTCTTTTGAGCAACCGCAAAAGGGATTCTTTTTTTCGCCGCATGGCAGAGGACAGCAGGGTGTCTTTGATGACATGGGCGGATTTGTCCAGACGGATTTTGGAGATGGATGTCCGGGAATATCTGGATGTAGTTGGATATGAAATCAGTGAGCCTTTTGACAGGAATTTCGAACGAGATGAGACCAGTGGGATGAACTGGTTTATTCCGGAGACGCTGTTTCCCATGGAGGGAAGAAGGGTTTTACTGCTGAAATTTCAGGCGAAAAAGCCAGAACATTATCTGAATGACAGTATGGTAAGGTTTGTGATTTCCCAGCTTCAGATGGAGATTGGAGAGTATCGCTGTGTGGGGGTATTGGTATGAATTATGCATGGGAAGCGGCGCTGGCAGCCGACCAGGCAGGGGTTTCCAGGGAGACGGTACGTTATGTGCCGGTATGGATGGGAAGTCCCTATACAGAGGTGGTTCTGGAAAATATAAATACAGGCAGTCTGGAACAGCCGGAGGTGGAGGTAAATCCTCTGTATCGGTTTTCAAAAGTATTTTCTTCTTTATTTGATCCGGACCGGGAAGGATATGAGAAGACACGGGAGATTTTTTTTGACATTTTTATGCAGTATATGGTTCAGCTGGATTTACGTCAGGGACTTTCCCGACAAGAATATATTCTTCGCTTTTTTCTGGAGGACCTGCTGGATGGAACCTGCGGAGAAGAGGCAGCTCTGGCAGTGGGCGAATTTGAGAAGGATGAACTGCGTCCTCTTTTAGAACAGATTCGAAAGCTTTATTATTGCGGCAGTTCCATTTATCTCTTCCGCCAGATTATGCGGCGGCTGTATCCAGATTCTTTAGTGTATGCAAGCAATGACACACAAGGACAGATTCTTGTTTATGTGGGAGTGAAGGAGAGTGAAAAAGACCAGAAACGGCTGATTTTTTTACAGGAAATGTTTTTGCCAATTTATGATCAGGTATATTTATTTTGGGAGCATCATTTTGGAATTATGGATGTGGATGAGACGATGATTTTGGAGGAAATGATGTTGTTTTAGAATGTGTTTGAAATGGGGAAGAGAAAAGAGAAGATGGATAAATATGGATATGTACTGAAACGGAATCAAAAGGAAAAGCGGGAGGAAATCCGTTATCACAAAACAGATCTGGAGCTTATGACCGCTTTTCAGCTGAGAGAGATTTGCCGTCGGGAAAAGATTATTCAGGGTATTTTAAACCCTATGGATAAGGAAGAACTGGTTCATACTATTTTGCGTTACCGAGGGGTACAGGAACATTTTTTGATTCAAAAGCCATCGGAACATGGGGCTTTGGCAGTAGGAGAAATGTTTGAACTGAGTCATTTTGCAGAACATAAGGATTTGAGGCTGGTATGCAACTCAAGGATCGTGGTATATGAAGGGGCAGCCGTGGATTTTTATGATCAGCTGACCTTGCCATATGAAAAGAAGCTGGCAGGAACCAATGCGTTTGTGATCAGCGGGGATGGGATGGTCTGCGGGATTTTTAATGTGATCCCCAGGGGAAACCAGACAGACTGGCTTTATCTCACCAAGGTGGCGGATTTGCCCTGCCGGGAATCTGAGGTGAAGAATTACAGCCTCTATTGCCTGGAGAGGAGGGAGTCGGAGATCCTTTACCAGATTTATTACGGAAAATATTCTCCTTATTCCGGACATTTGGAAGGATACCGGGTGCCGCTTCTTGATTTTACAGTGAAAAAGCCTATCACTCTTTCTATGCCTGCGGCAATTGATTTTGGGACAACGAATACTACAGCTGGCGTGTATCTGGATAACCAGTATTTTGAAAAAGCCGGGATAAGGGATGGGGAGAGAGGTCTTTGGACAGACAAGGTAAATTATGCGCTTTTTTATGATTCTGGTTCGGATTGGAGGGAGACAGCGCTGCTGCCCAGTGTGGTGGGAGTTCAGGACCTGCGGGGGGATACGCCAGAGCTTTTATTTGGCTATGATGCCATCCGGCTGGCAGATTCTAGTTACATTGATGAGGGTTTTTGTGTGTTTTATGATATCAAACGGTGGGCTGGTGATTATGAGAAACAGGAGGAGATTACAGACCGCCAGGGACACAGACGTTTTGTGGCAAGAAAGGATATTTTGAAGGCATATTTTCAATATGTAATCACTGCCATAGAAAATCGTTTTAAATGTGTGGTGGAATCGGTTCACATCTCCTGTCCGGTAAAGCAAAAAGTCCGGTTTGCCAAGCTTTTTGAGGAAATTCTCCCAGGTAAGGCGTTGGGCATGGAGGAAATGGTAGATGAGGGGATTGCGGTTCTTTACAATTCCATATCAGATTGGATTGGAAAGAAACTTGTTCAGGATGGGGAGGAGTACCAGGCGCTTGTGATTGACTGTGGAGGCGGTACAACCGATCTGTGTTCCTGTCGGTTTCGTGTGTGGGACAGACAGGTGGCGTACCGAATTGAGATTCATACAGCCTATGAAAATGGAGATACAGATTTTGGAGGAAATAATCTGACCTTTCGTATTTTACAGCTGCTGAAGCTGGCAATTGCGGAAAAGCTGTGGCGCACAGATTTGAAGCCAATCCGTGAGATTCTGGCAGCATATGACCGGGATGTGTTCCGGACTGTGGACCAGGATGGGGCGGAGATGGTGTACAGGGAATTGGAGGAGGAATATAAGAAAGCAGAGAAGTATTTGCCTACGCGGTTTAAGGAGTTTGAACATCACAGCAGGACCGATTATTACAAGGTAAAAAACAATTATTATTTTCTGTTTCAACTGGCAGAACGGGTGAAAAAGGAATTTTACCGGCAGCCGGGAATCTTGCGTGCAGCCCTTTCTTTTGGAGAGGTGAAGGAGGAGGGGACTGTGTGGATTCCTGTGGATAAGTGGAAGCTTTCCGGTCGGGGAGGATACGGGCAATCAGAGGATGAGATTCAGGTAATCAAAGAATTTCCGATTGTATATCTTAGCATCTATGAACTGGAGCTTTTGTTAAGGGCAGATATCTATGGAGTTTTACAGAAATTTATGGAGCGGATGTATGAGGAAGAGGAACTGGAGGAGTATTCCATGATCCGTCTGACTGGACAGTCCTGCAGAATCGGCATTTTCCGGGATGCTCTGAAAGAGTTTGTGCCAGGAAAGGGGATTCGTTCCGGATATGGAAGCAGGAGCCAAGGGGAGGATTATGGACTGAAGATGACTTGTGTGGATGGAGCATTGAAATATTTAAAGGACAAGAAGTATGGCTTTGCAGATGTGGTGATTCGTATGGAGGAGCCTGCCCTGCCTTATGAGGTGACTGCCTATACCCATACAGGGGAAGAAGTGAGACTGATTCATGCCATGGAAAAAGGC
>CATLIJ010000062.1 GCA_949948825.1 uncultured Clostridiaceae bacterium | reverse complement strand
GACACCCAAATTTATGTCAGATTCCCCGCCCCGTGAACTGTAACTCGTTTTACAAGGTGTCGAAACTTGGCGACCAAATCTCATTGCGCACAGACAAAGGTTGCGTCTATAATACAATTTACAACAAGAGAAACAGGAGGGAAAGAAGAATGTCGGAGTTTCATGTTGCAATCGCAGAAGATAACCCGCAGATGCTCCATTACTTAAATGACATGCTGGAGGAGAATGGTTTTCGGGTAGTGGGCAAGGCAGACAACGGAGTGGATGCTTATGATATGATTGTGCAGACAGAACCAGATCTGGTGCTGATGGATGTGATTATGCCCAGGCTGGACGGAATCAGCGTGATGGAAAAGATCAGGAAGGAGCGGACAGGACGGAAAATGCCATCCTTCATCATGGTGACTGCAGCAGGAAGCGATCAGGTAACGCTGGATGCGTTCCGCCTTGGGGCCAGCTACTTTATTATGAAGCCATTTCAGAAGGAACTGATTCTGGACAAAATCCGCAGGGTTTGTATTGGAAGCGATAAGACGGCTCATCCGGAAAATGGCAAGGTGATCCCCTTCATGGGCAGAAGTGAATACATCCGCCAGAATCTGGAGAATGATGTGACCCGTCTTCTCCATGAAATCGGGATTCCTGCCCATATTAAAGGATATCAGTACTTAAGAGATGCCATTGCTATTTCCGTGGAGGAGGAAGAGATCATGATCTCCGTGACAAAGGTGCTGTATCCGGCGATAGCCAAGCGCCATAATACCACCTCCAGCCGGGTGGAGCGGGCAATCCGCCATGCCATTGAGGTGGCCTGGACCAGAGGAAGGCTGGATACAATTCATGAATTGTTTGGCTACACCATCAGCAACGGAAAGGGAAAGCCTACCAACTCAGAGTTTATTGCATTGATTTCAGACAAAATCAGGCTGGACTATAAAAGAATGTAACAAAAAAACAAAAGAAATTTGAAAAGAAATAGAAAGAACTACTTCCTAAATTGGCTTAAATATTGTATACTACTACTTAAGAATGGTCTGCTTTGGGGGCGGACAAAAAATTAGGAGGTTATTTCGATGAAAAAGGTTTTATTCGTTGCTTCGGAGGCGGTGCCGTTTATTAAGACAGGAGGGCTGGCCGATGTGGTAGGCTCCCTGCCGAAGTGCTTTGATAAGGAGTACTTTGACGTCAGGGTTATGATTCCCAAGTATATGTGCATTAAAGAAAAATGGCGCTATGAGATGACCTATATTAATCATTTTTATATGGATTATCTGGGTCAGAGCCGCTATGTGGGAATTCTGCAGTATGTGCAGGACGGAATTACTTTTTATTTTATTGACAATGAGGCATATTTCAGCGGTGATAAGCCTTACGGCGACTGGTTCTATGATCTGGAGAAGTTTTCCTTCTTCTGTCAGGCAGCCCTTTCTTCTCTGCCTGTGATCGGTTTCCAGCCGGATGTGGTCCATTGCCATGACTGGCAGACCGGACTGATTCCTGTATACTTAAAAGACCGGTTCCGGGGAGGCGAGTTTTTCCGGAATATGAAGTCTGTCATCACCATCCATAACTTAAAGTTCCAGGGAGTGTGGGATGTAAAGACCATCCAGCGGTTCTCCGGACTGCCGGACTACTATTTTGCGCCGGATAAGCTGGAAGCTTATAAAGACGGCAATATGTTAAAGGGCGGTATTGTGTTTGCTGACGCGATTACCACGGTCAGCCAGACCTATGCAGAGGAGATTAAGATGCCGTTTTACGGCGAGGGCCTGGACGGGCTGATGCGTGCCAGAGCCGGCAGCCTTCGGGGCATTGTCAATGGAATTGATTATGATGACTTTAATCCGGCCACGGACAGATTTATTGCCCAGCCCTACAACATCAAGAATTTCCGCAAGGAGAAGGCAAAGAACAAGAGAGATCTTCAGGAGCACGTGGGACTTCCGGCAGATGACAAGAAGTTTCTGGTGGGAATCGTGTCCCGGCTCACGGACCAGAAGGGTCTGGATTTGATTCAGGGCGTTATGGACGAGCTCTGCTCAGAGGATATGCAGCTGATTGTACTGGGAACCGGCGATGAGCGGTATGAGAATATGTTCCGCCATTATGACTGGAAGTACCATGACCGGGTTTCTGCTCAGATCTATTATTCTGAGGAGCTGTCCCATAAGATTTATGCAGGCTGCGACGCTTTCCTGATGCCGTCTCTGTTTGAGCCGTGCGGGTTAAGCCAGCTGATGGCCCTTCGCTACGGCACAGTGCCGATTGTGCGGGAGACCGGCGGACTGAAGGATACGGTTCAGCCTTACAATGAGTACGAGGGCACAGGCACAGGCTTCTCCTTTGCCAATTACAATGCTCATGAGATGCTGGATTCTGTCCGGTATGCCAAGTTTGTGTATTATGAGAGAAAGCGGGAATGGAACAAGATCATAGATCGGGCCATGGCCCAGGACTTCTCATGGCAGACTTCTGCGATGAAATATCAGGAGCTGTATGACTGGCTGATCGGATATTAAAGGGCAGGGGAAAAAGATCTATGTCATTTTGGGAACAGATCCTTGGCAATGAGGTATTGATCAGCGCAGTGGCTGGCTGGACAGTGGCCCAGGTGCTGAAGACATTGATTGATTTTTCACTGAATAAGAATTTTTCTCCCGAACGGCTGGTGGGATCTGGGGGGATGCCCAGTTCCCACTCTGCCACGGTATGCGCTCTGACTGCCAGCGCAGGAATCCGGTATGGGGTGGAATCGTTTGAATTTGCCATTTCTTTTATTCTGGCATCTGTGGTAATGTATGATGCCATCGGGGTTCGGCAGGAGACCGGAAAGCAGGCGAAGCTGCTGAACCTGATTATGGAACAGGATCTGTTTCATCTGGACAATGAGCAGTTTCAGAAGAAGCTGAAAGAATTTGTGGGACACACTCCCCTGCAGGTGTTTGCCGGGGCCCTCCTGGGAATTCTGGTAGCCTTTCTGATGCACATGGGACTTTTTTAGAATCCGGTGAGTCATAATTTTTGTTCTGGTACGTCTTCTATTATGTGCCGTCCGGAAATTATGGGCAGGCATAATAATATGCAAGGATTGGTAAGAACATGCGGCAGCAGAAAGAAGAAAGAAACTATGTGTGGATTTTCAGAGGTGAAAGGATTATTTTAAAAGGCAGAGATATCTGTTACATTCACACGGAACAGAGAAAGACCTTTGTCCACACAAGACGTAAAGTTTATCGTATCAGCGGAAGCCTTAAGGAGGCAGAGGAGAAATTAGAAAACCTGCCGTTAGTCAGAACCCATAATGCATATCTGATACACATGGATTTTCTGGAAGCTGTCAGCATGCGGGGTGCTGTCTTAAAGGACGGCACCTGTCTTCCGGTCACAGAGAACCGCTGGAAAAGGGTAAGGGAAACTGTGGAGGATTATTGCCGCAGCAGACAAAGAATGCAAGAAAAGCGGGAAAAATTGCAAAAGCAGACAGATTTCGCGCAAGATGGGTTGCACATGTGTGGAAATTGTGATAACTTGGGGGCGTAACATCATTCGGCAGTGTTCCTTCTGCCAGCCATTCAAGTCTTATGGGGATCTTACCTTAATGGCGGTAGGGTTCCCACTTTTCACAGACCTTGTGCAGAGGCAGAGAAGGAAGAGGCCAGGGAAAAAGAAAACGGATTGACAGCCAGAAAAGGTTATGGTAAGATAAGTCCGTGTAAAGAAGCGCCGGGGCTCGGTTCTTTGGATGCTCCAACCAGGGGCTTGGTTATCGGTAAGCAAAATTTAAGGAGGAAATCTCATGATTTCAAAGGAAAAAAAGGCAGCGATTATTGAAAAGTATGGCAGAAAGTCGGGAGATACCGGTTCTCCGGAGGTGCAGATTGCAATTTTGACTGCCAGAATTGCAGAGCTGACTGAGCATCTGCAGGAGAATAAGAAGGATCATCATTCCAGAAGAGGACTTTTGAAGATGGTAGGCCAGAGACGTGGTCTGCTTGATTATCTGAAGAAGACGGATCTGGACGGATATCGTGCTTTGATTGAGAAGCTGGGAATCAGAAAGTAATAATGGAGCGAGGGGTGGAGAGCTTTCTCCACCCTATCGTTGTTTAAGACTTATGAAATGGATACAAAATAAAAAGGAGGATATTTTTCAGAAGACCTGCCCGAGACGACTGCTGTACATGGAAAGGGGAGAGGCTTTCCGGACAAGCTTTCCATGCAGAGCAGTAGTTTCGGCATCTTCTGGTGAAATATGGCATATTAGAAAAGGAGACGAAATCATGTACAAAAGTTTTAGTATGGAGCTGGCAGGGAGAACCCTGACAGTGGATGTTGGAAGAGTGGCCAAGCAGGCCAATGGCGCGGCATTTATGCATTATGGAGATACAGTGGTGCTGTCAACTGCCACTGCATCAGATAAACCAAGAGAAGGAATTGACTTTTTTCCTTTAAGTGTGGAATTTGAGGAAAAGATGTATTCTGTGGGTAAGATTCCAGGGGGATTTAACCGGAGAGAGGGAAAGGCATCAGAGAATGCAGTGCTGACTGCCCGGGTCATTGACCGTCCTATGCGCCCCCTGTTTCCAAAGGATTACCGAAATGATGTGACCCTGAGCAATCTGGTTATGTCTGTAGATCCGGACTGCAGCCCTGAGTATACGGCCATGCTTGGCTCTGCCATTGCCACCTGTATTTCAGACATTCCTTTTGACGGCCCCTGTGCCACTACTCAGATCGGAATGATTGACGGAGAATTTATTGTAAATCCTACCAATGAGCAGAAGCTGGCGTCTGACATGGCTTTGACTGTGGCCTCCACCAGGGAAAAGGTGATTATGATTGAGGCCGGAGCTAAGGAAGTACCTGAGCAGGTGATGATTGAGGCTATTTTCAAGGCTCATGAAGTGAATCAGGAGATTATTAAATTTATTGATACCATTGTGGCAGAGTGCGGCAAGGCCAAGCATTCCTATGAGAGCTGTGCAGTGCCTGAGGAGCTGTTTGCCGCTATTCGGGAGATTGTGACGCCGGAGGAGATGGAGGATGCAGTCTTCACGGATAATAAGCAGGCAAGGGAGGAGAATATCCGGGAGATCACCCAAAAACTGGAGGAGGCCCTGGCAGATCAAGAGGAGTGGCTTCCGATTTTGGGAGAGGCGATTTATCAGTATCAGAAAAAGACAGTCCGGAAGATGATCTTAAAGGACCACAAGCGTCCGGATGGCCGCGCCATCACAGAGATCCGCCCGCTGTCAGCAGAGATTGACATTCTGCCAAGAGTTCATGGCTCCGGAATGTTTACCAGAGGACAGACACAGATATTAAATGTATGTACCCTTGCACCTTTGTCTGAGTCTCAAAGGCTGGACGGGCTGGATGAGAATGAGACCTGCAAACGGTATATGCATCATTATAATTTCCCGTCCTATTCCGTGGGGGAGACCAAGCCCTCCAGAGGACCGGGGCGGCGGGAAATCGGCCATGGGGCTTTGGCAGAGCGGGCATTGGTTCCAGTGCTTCCCACAGAGGAGGAGTTCCCCTATGCCATCCGCACTGTGTCTGAGACCATGGAGTCCAATGGCTCTACCTCTCAGGCAAGCATCTGCGCCTCCACTCTTTCTCTGATGGCAGCGGGAGTACCGATTAAGTCCATGGTGGCAGGAATTTCCTGCGGCCTGGTGACAGGGGAAACAGATGATGATTATTTGGTTCTCACAGATATTCAGGGTCTGGAAGACTTTTTCGGTGACATGGACTTTAAGGTGGGTGGCACCCACAAAGGAATCACAGCAATCCAGATGGATATTAAGATCCATGGATTGACTCGTCCGATTATTGAAGAGGCCATTGCCAGAACCCGCGAGGCGCGGCTGTATATTCTGGATGAGGTGATGGCTCCGGTGATTGCAGAGCCAAGAAAAGAGGTCGGCCAGTATGCACCGAAGATTGACCAGATCACCATTGATCCTCAGAAGATTGGGGATGTGGTCGGCAAGCAGGGCAGTGTAATCAACAAGATTATTGAGGATACGGGTGTTAAGATTGATATTTCCGAGGATGGAAGAGTGGACATCTGCGGCACAGAGAGGGAAAAGATCAACCAGGCAAAGGAGATTATCCGGAATATTGTGGCAGATGTGGAGCCAGGACAGATTATGACTGGCAAGGTAGTGCGGATCATGCCTTTTGGGGCTTTTGTGGAATTAAAGCCTAAAAAGGACGGCATGGTGCATATTTCCAGATTGTCGGACAGACGGGTGGAGAAAGTGGAAGACATAGTGGCAATCGGCGACATGGTTACAGTGAAGGTACTGGATATTGATAAGACAGGCAAAATCAGCCTGAGCATGAAGCCGGGGGATTTGGGGAAAAAGGAACGGTGATTGCATTGAGAAAAAAGAGTACGTTTTTGATAACCGGGGTGTTGGCAGTGTGGACGGGGATAGCCTGTCCCACAGCAGCACTGGCAACCATGGAGGTACCGTCCCTGGAGGTTCCCTCCGGACAGGAAAGCGGGAATATGGGAGAGATTCAGGCAGAACCCCTGCCAGAGCAAAACAGTGCGCCGAACGGCAGCGGAGCGGCCTTGCCGGAGACAAGCCTTCCCCAGGAGACAATAACTGTGTCCGGACCGGACATGAGCGGGCCGAATCAGGAGACCATGGCAGAGTCTCTGCCGGAGGCAGGAAGTTCCCAGGAGACGGCGGCGCCCCTGCCGGAGGGGAATGGCCAGCAGGAGAGTACGTCTGTTCCGGAAAATAATAATTCCCAGGGGCCTTCTGGCCCCGGAGCCGGAGGAAACAGCCAGCAGCCAGGTGTGTACGGCCCGGGAGCAGGAAGCAGCAGCCAGGGTCCGGGCGCAGGTCCGAATCAAAATCAGGATCAAAACCAAACAAGCAGTCTTGATACAGGGGCTACAGTGCCGGACAATCTTCCGGTGGTTACGGATTTGGGAATGCCGGAAAATGCAAATGTGGTTTCCGGACGGATGGATTATTTTTCGGAAATGGTTCCCAATCCCATTGTGTCTGTGGTGGAGAAATATTCCTATGACCGTATGGTGTCGGATTTGAATAAGCTGCAGGAACGCTATGGTTCCACAGGAAGGATTCATATTAATGAGCTGAACACTACATTTGACGGAAGAAAGATGTACGAGGTGATTCTCGGCAATCCGGATGCCCCAAAGCATGTGCTGATTCATGCGGGCATTCATGCAAGAGAGTACATGACTCCTCTTCTGGTGATGAAGCAGTTAGAGTACGGGCTGGCTTTTTATGACCAGGCGAATTATGAGGGAGTGCCTTTATCCACGCTTTTACAGCAGGTGGCAGTCCATTTTGTGCCTATGGTGAATCCGGACGGCATCTCCATCAGCCAGTTTGGTATTGATGGAATCCGTTCTGAGGAGCTGCGGCAGCAGATCCGCCAGTGTTATGAGAATGATTTGGCTCAGGGAAGGACCTCCGCAGCTTTTGACCGGTATCTGATCTACTGGAAGGCCAATGGAAGGGGCGTGGACCTGAATCAGAATTTCCCGGCCAACTGGCATTTGGTGGGAAGCTGTCCCAATCCTTCTTATGCCTCTTACAAGGGGACAGAGCCTTTGTCAGAGCCGGAAAGCTGGGCTCTGGCAAATCTGGCGGCTTCCAGAAAATGGTCAGCAACCGTCAGCTACCACAGTATGGGAAATATTATTTACTGGGATTATCAGGGGAACCGGGTCACAGAGGAGTCCAGAGAGCTGACGTCCCTGATTCAGGCGTCCACCGGATACCGGCCTGCGGGAAGCAGCGGCAACGGAGGATTTAAGGACTGGACTCAGATTAAGGATGACCCGATTCCTGGTGTGACGATTGAGACAGGAAGCGTGGCGTGTCCTCTTCCCGTGTCCCAGTATGTGGATATTTGGAGCAGGAATAAGATGGTATGGGCTTTGGTGGCAAAGTATGCGATGGAGCATTGAGATTTAAAGAAATAGCCGGAAGGGTCCGCTCCGGAAAGCTTCGGAAACGCCTTCCGACGCGTTTTCACTCCGTTTTCCACGTAGCGGTACTAAGGCTGCAAAGGACGCAGCCTAAGTGCCGACGTGGAAAGAGGGTCGTCAGGCGTTCCCGAAGCTTTCCGGAGCTGCTTTTTTGGCTATACTGAAGTATGTGATTCTGATGAAGCAGAGTGGTTTTTTCGTTTGATGGCTGATATGTTTCATTAAATTAAATAGCTGAGTAGAAAAGTGGAAAAAGAGTTCGTAAATCGAACTCTTTTTTCTTTGGGATAGAATGTTGCATGTAATATAATGTTTTGTCAGGTCAGGGGGATGGGGGTGGGGCGGCGGCGGTGGTAGGTGGTCAGGTAGCGAAAGCCGCAGGCTTCCAGGAGGGCTTTGGCCTGGGGGAAGCTGTGGCCTATGTGGGGTGAGGTGTGGGCGTCTGAGCCTAAGGTTATGAGTTCGCCGCCCAGTTCCCGGTAGCGTTTTAAAATGTCCTGACCAGGATTGGGCTGCCCTAAGTGGTAGCGGAAACCGGCTGTGTTGCATTCTAAGGCTTTGCCCTTTTGGATAAGGGTTTTCAGGATTGGGTCTATGTATTCCTGATAGGCGTGGTAAGAGTAGTTTTGGTTTTTGGTGGGACCATACCGGATAATGTAGTCTAAGTGGCCCAGGGAATCATAGCAGTCCAGATTTTGGACCCGCTTCAGGGTTACTTCAAAGTAGCGGCGGTAAGCTTCCTGTTCGCTGATTCCCTGGAAAAAGGTGGAATCGTAAGGGTCCTTCTGGTCAATGAAATGACAGGAACCGATGATGAAGTCTACATCCAGGGAGGAGGCCAGAGCTTCCAGGTAGTCTTTCAGGTGAAGCTGCAGGCCCAGCTCCACACCGATGTTTACCTGGATCTGGTCCTGGTATTCCTGGCGGAGCCGGCAAAGCGCCGGGAGATAGGTGTCAAAATCCAGGAGGAAGATTTCTTCTTCCATGCCTGAGTCATAGTCATGGTGGTCTGTGATGCACAGCTCCTTCATTCCGAGAGAAATGCATTGCTCAATCTGCTTTTTGGCAGGAGTGTCGCTGTCTCCGGAGAAGGCTGTGTGAATATGGAAGTCGGGAAGCATAAGGGTATCCTCCTTTATAAGGTTTTGTGTCTGCCTGTGGGGAAGGCAGATGAGAAACCGAATTGTTTCTTGTTATTATATCGAAATATGGAAGGTTGTGCAATCAAAAAGTAACGGTTGATAAAAGGGAAGGTTTTATGGTATTATCTAAAATGGAGTATTTTTGGAATGAAATGCCAGAAGCACAGCGGGATTATCAACTTATTTTAAGTGAATGGAGAAAGTATGATATCAGTAAAGGACATTTCCAACATTTTCGGGTTTTTAGGCGGTCTAGGTATGTTTTTGTATGGTATGAGCATTATGGCGGATGGAATGCAGAAGACAGCAGGAAGCCGGATGAGCAGTTTTCTTGGAATGCTGACCAATAACCGTCTGCTGGCTGTTCTTTTGGGAGCGCTGATCACTGCGATCATCCAGAGCAGCGGGGCTACCACAGTGATGGTGGTGGGATTTGTCAGCGCGGGGGTGCTGAATTTGTCCCAGGCAGTGGGAGTGATCATGGGAGCTAATATTGGAACCACTATCACAGCATGGATTGTGTCCATGAGCCAGCTGGGAGACGCGTTCGAGTTTATGAAGCCAGGGTTTTATGCGCCGTTAATGATTGGAATTGGGGCGCTTTTGCTGGTGTTTGCCAGGGGCCAGAAGAAAAAGACTGTGGGTGAGATTCTGATTGGTCTTGGTCTTTTGTTTATGGGCCTGGACTTTATGTCCGGTTCCATTGGACCTTACACAAAGGCCCAAATTTTTGCAGACGCCTTTGCCCTGCTTGGAGGAAATCCGCTTTTGGGAATGGGAATCGGAGCTTTGGTGACAGCGGTTTTACAGAGTTCTTCTGCGTCTGTGGGAATTTTGCAGACTTTGGCTATGAATGGGATTGTCACTACCAATGCTGCCATTTATATTACCCTGGGACAAAACATTGGATCGTGTGTTACAGCCATGTTATCCAGTGCAGGGGGTTCCCGGACTGCAAGACAGGCCGCAGTGATGCATCTGACCTTTAATGTGATCGGCGCAGTATTTTTCGGGGTATTGGGATTTGTGGCATTTGCCATGATGCCTGCCTTTGCCGGATCTCATATTAATGCAGTGCAGATTTCCATGTTTCATACAGTGTTTAACCTGACGATGACCACTCTTTTGTTTCCTTTTGGGGACCAGCTGGTGAAGCTTTCCGGTCTGGTGGTAAAGGAACGGCCAGAGGATATGCCGGAGGGAGACAAGGAGACTGCCAAAACCTTAAGACATCTGGATGAGCGTATTTTTGAGTCCCCGGCATTTGCCGTGGAGACAGCAGCCTTAGAGGTGGTCCATATGGGGCAGATTACCATGAAAAATGTAAAGCGGGCCATGGACGCGGTTCTCACCGGCAATCTGGAGGAGATTGAGACTGTGTATAAAACAGAGAGAACCATAGATAATATGGAAAAGATGCTGACTGAATATTTGATTAAGGTAGATAATCTGTCTCTGACTGAGCGGCAGAAGAGGGTGGTCAACAATCTTTTTTACAGTGTCAGTGATATTGAGCGGATTGGGGACCATGCGGAAAATATGGCGGAGCAGGCACAATATATGGCAGAGCACAAGCTGGATTTTACCGGAACCGGAAGGCAGGATCTGGAAGCCATTGGCAGCAGTGTGCTCCAGTCCTTCCACTATGCGATTGATGCCCGTCAGACCGGCAATATGGATTCCGTCCGAAAGGTCAGTCAGTATGAGGATGATGTGGACAGTCAGGAGGAGGAGCTGCGGGAGAAGCATATAGAGCGGCTTTCTGCCGGAAGGTGCGAGCCCTCGGCAGGGGTGGTGTTTTTGGATATCCTAAGTAATCTGGAGCGGATTTCGGACCATGCGTACAATCTGGCCGGATATGTGAAGGATGAACTGTAAAAAGGAACTGTTACGATATAAGCGATAAATACAGCAAAAAAGCCAAAATACCTCTTGCACTTTTGTCCATAATTGGGTAAAATAGGAACTAAGGTTGATGATATTTTAACAATCAACAATTTTTTAACAATCTAGGAGGAATTGAACATGGCAGT
>CATLIJ010000061.1 GCA_949948825.1 uncultured Clostridiaceae bacterium | reverse complement strand
CAATACCCAAAACAATCTCCATATGCTCCCGGCTTTTCTTCCTTCCCCTCCTGTCTGGCTGGGAATATTCTGAATCTCCCATCCAGCCATACCAGAGGAGGCAGTCTGGCGTCCAACTGTCCCATACCCTGTTGTGTTCTTTGTCTCTGTAGCCGTGCCAGCAGCTCTCCCTGTTCCCCTGCTCTTTTCTCCCCCGGTTTTTTCGCTCCCCAAAACACTCCACTTCACCCCATCGCTCCCAGTGCCGTGATAACTGCAATTCACTTCATTTTCCGGATGACGCTCATTCAAATAGTATCCCACATTTTGTACATAAGGCTCCTTCACCCAGCTTTTACAATTCCAGCAAAAATGTTTTCCCTTCATAGCCCCATTACAAATCGGACAAATCCTCTGTATCATCCCAAGCTCCTCCTTCGCTCCACACAATCCCCCGCCAAATTCATAAAACTTACGGTTTCCTTTATTTGCCTTCTACTATACCACACCTTGACCAAATTTTCCACCTTGACCACTTACCTGCTGTCAAATCCCACCCCAGGCGAACGCCTGATGCATCTTGTCCGCCAGCTGAACTGCTACCTGAATTTGATATTTTTTTAACAATTTTCAAAATTTTTCTTGCTTTTTTCTCCGCCAGCTGTTAATATAACACACAACTGCTTTGACTTGGGACGTCAAATGTGTGCCTATTCCATTCATGCTGATACCGGTTACTGACCGCCTGACAACCAGCCAGTACGCCAGCAATACCTGCTGACAGCATCCTCCCGGACAAATTAACAAAAGGAGACCAAAATTATGGCACACACACCTCTCAAAACATTTCTGGAAAAAAAGAACATTCACATTACAGTCAAAACCTATCTGATCGACGCAATGGGAGCCATGGCCTTTGGCCTGTTTGCCTCTCTGCTCATCGGAACCATCTTCGGCACCCTTGGAGAAAAAACACAGATCGCCCTGTTTAACACCATAGCCGAGTACTGCAAAAGCGCCACCGGCGCAGCCCTTGGAGTATCCATAGCCTACGCCCTCCACGCGCCCCAGCTGGTGCTGTTCTCTGCTGCCACCGTAGGCATTGCCGGCAATGCTCTGGGCGGTCCTGTAGGCGCTCTGGTATCCACTATCATTGCCGCAGAGCTTGGCAAACTGGTATCCAAAGAGACCCGCGTTGACATCCTGGTGACACCGGGCGTTACCATCATAGCCGGAACGCTGATGGCCCAATTTGTCGGCCCCGGGGTATCTGCTTTTATGACTGCATTTGGAAATCTGGTGAAAACTGCCACTGAGATGCAGCCCTTCTTTATGGGAATCCTGGTATCTGCCCTCATTGGCATAGCCCTGACCCTTCCCATCAGCAGCGCTGCCATCTGTATTATGTTAAGTCTGGACGGCCTTGCCGGAGGAGCTGCCACAGCTGGCTGCTGCGCTCAGATGATTGGATTTGCTGTCCTTAGCTTCCGGGAAAACGGCGCAGGCGGCCTTCTGGCCCAGGGACTTGGAACCTCCATGCTGCAGATGGGCAATATTGTCAAAAATCCCCGCACCTGGATTCCCCCTACTTTGGCCTCCATGATCACCGGCCCTGTTGCCACCTGCCTGTTTCGCATGGAAAACATCCCCACAGGCGCAGGAATGGGAACCTGCGGTCTGGTAGGCCCTATTGGCGTCTATACTGCCATGGACGGCGGCGCCCGCATGTGGACAGGCATTCTTCTGGTCTGCTTTGTCCTGCCTGCCCTCCTGACCTGGATCTTCGGAGAAATTCTCCGCAAGCTCCAATGGATTCATCCCGGCGACCTGAAGCTGGATCTGTAACACCAAAACAGCCCTGCTGCGTCCACACAGCAAGGCTGTTTTTTATTCCCCCTTCAATACCTCCAAAGCCTTCTGCACCTGATTATCCCTCTCAAGGGGAATCTCAAAAGCTCCCTTTAAATCCTCAGGAACCTCCAGCATAACCTCCACATCTGGCTCCAGGCCCTTCATATGCAGATCCACGCCTCCTGGCGTGTAATAATGGGACACTGTCATTTTCACTGCAGAGCCATCCTCCAGCTGCACCAGACTCTGTACAATCCCCTTTCCAAAGGAAGTGGTTCCCACCAGCTTGGCCCGCCCATAATCCCGGAGAGCCCCTGCAAGCACCTCAGATGCGCTGGCTGAATTGCCGTTTATTAACACTGCAATCGGAATGTCCAGTTCATGTCCATCCTTCTTGGGATACCTGGGATCTGGCAGCCCTAAATCCGATTCAAAACGAATCTCGCCGCCCTTGCTGAAATACCGGTCTCCCTTCCCGTTTTTATCTGAAGTAGCCACAATGGTTCCCTCCAGCTGATCCTCAGGCAGGATATAGGCAGCCATCTCCACCACTGCATCTAAAATACCGCCCGGATTGTCCCTCAAATCAATAATCAGCCGCTCCATCCCCTGTTGATTCAAAGAATCCACTGCCTCCTTAAACTGATCCCCTGTTACCAGCTCAAACTGTGTTACCTGAATATACCCGGTCTGATTCTCCAGCATCCGGGACTCCACTGTGGTCACTTCCACAATCCGGCGCTCAATATGCAGATCTACCTCCTCCCCCTCCCGGATAACCGTCAGGTTCACATAGGTTCCCTCCTCCCCCCGGATCTTCTGCTGCACCAGAACATCCAGCTCATACTCAGACACCTCTTCCCCTGACACCTTATAAAGAATATCCCCCTTCTTCATCCCTGCCTCCTCTGCAGGAGATCCCTGAAACACCCGCAGGGCTGTAATCAATCCGGAAGAAATATTCTGACTCACCAAAACGCCGATTCCGCAGTAAACTCCTTCTGTCTCCTCGGTCAGAGCCTCATACTCCTCCTCTGTGTAATACACAGTATAAGGATCTGACAATCCGGCCAGCAGGCCTTTATAAATCCCTGCCTCCATCTGTTCCGGGTCCACATCCTCCTCAAACAGAAAATACCGGTCCACCAGCTGCTGCAATGTCTCCAGCTTCTGATTCACTGTCTCCAGATCCAGCCCCTCCGGCGGCTCTGCCTCTCCTTCTGCCTGTATCTGCACCTGATTTTCCATCACGGTCTGTCCAATCAGATTAATCCCAGTTGCGACTCCCACAATCATCAGGCCCACAAAAGCCGTCACCAGAGACCCTACCAGCACTCCCTTCCAGAACTTTCCCTTTGCTTTCACTTCGTTTTCCACAATAAGCTCCTACTCTTTCCTATATTGCAGCAATGCAAAATCTCACTGCTGCCCTTTCCTGCCAGCTGCGCCATCGCCTCATTACGGGCTGACATAGCCAGCCGGATCTATATACTTCCCATTGGCACGGATTCCAAAATGGAGATGAGGTCCTGTTGAATATCCCGTAGACCCTACCTTGGCAATGGTCTGTCCCTGAATCACATCCTGCCCCTCAGATGCCAGCAGCTGTGAACAGTGCATATAAACCGTATACACCCCTCCGCCATGATTCACCATAATATAATTCCCTGCGGAATAGCTGTATGTAGCAATCACCACTGTCCCGGAGGCAGCCGCCACAACCGCGCTTCCGGACGGGGCGCCAATATCCATTCCCTGGTGATTGGAGGATGCTCCTGCTGTGGGAGATGTGCGGGAACCAAATCCAGACGTAACCCGGCTGCTGGCAGGACAGGGCCATATAAACTTAATATCCCCAAGATTTACCGTATTATACTTTTTTCCTGCTGCCTCCGCCGCCTTTCTGGCTTCTTCTTCCTTCCGCCGGATCTCTGCCTCCAGCTGCTTCACCCTCTCCTCCTGAGCGCGGATATCCTTTTCATACTCACTGATCTGTCCTTCGGCCGTATGAATCTGGCTCTCAAAATTCTTCAGCTCCTGATTCTTCTGAGCCAGCAGGGTCTCTACGGAGCGCTGCTTGCCCTCTGTCTGCTCCTGAAGCAAAAGAAGCTGCTCCCGCTCTTCGTTAAGCCTTGCCTCCTTGGCCACCACTGCCTCTCTGGCCTCCTCGTACTCCCCCATCTTTTTTCGGTCATACTCAGCGATTTGCTGAATATACTCTGCCCGGTTCATCATCTGCACCAGATCCTCTGACTGCAGCAGCATATCTAAATAAGTGGTTTCGCCTCTCTCATACATATATTTTATGCGAAGCTTCATAGCATCATACTGAGCAGCCTCCACTGCCTTTGCTGCCTCCAGCTCCTGCCCTGCCACTTCAATATCCTGCTCCTTGTCCCCAATCTGCTTATCCAGCTCCTCCAGCTCCAGATTCAGCTCATTTAAACTTTTATCCAGCTCCCGCACATAGGCAGCAGCATCCTTCTTTAAACCCTCCAGCTTTTTTAATGTGTCCTCAACCTTTTTCTTTTCCGCCTCCAGACTGCTGGCCTTTTTTTTGGCATCCTCCACATCCTGCTTTGTTCCATAAGCCGGACTTATGGCTGCCATGGCCAGACCTGCTGCTGTCAGCAGCCCTGCCAAAAGGCGAACCAGCCTGTACTGAAATATTCCCTTCCAGTCTCCTGCCATCCTTCCACCACCTTACACTCTCAAATACTTCCGGACCGTAAAAATACTTCCGAAAAATCCGATTCCCACCCCAAGACACATAGCCACTGCAATCATGGTGGGAAAAATCGCATCCATGGGCAGAAACATAAAAATCCCCGACAGAATCTGGAATTTCTCCATCAAATAGGTCACAGAACGGGTATAAAGCACATAAATCCCTGCCAGGGGAATACCAGCGCCAATCAGCCCGATTAACACACCCTCCACAATAAACGGCGCCCGGATCATAAAATTCGTGGCTCCAATCAGCCGCATAATCTGGCTTTCCTTTTTCCGAAAAGCCGCAGCCACTGAAATCGTATTGCTGATTAAGAACATGGCTACCAGCAAAAGGACTCCGATAATCACCAGGGACAACAAGCTGATCATCCGGTTAAATCCCCCAAAGCCAGCCACAATCATATTGGAGTAATTGACCTGGCGGACTCCCTCCAATCCCTGAAGATAAGCCACCAGCACGTTCTGAGTGGAAATGTCATGGAGATGAATTTCATAGCTTGCAGACCCTGCCAGAGGATTATCTTCTGAAAATCCCTCTGCCAGCTCCTCATGTCCTGCAAAATAATCCTTCTGAAAAGACTCCCATGCCTCTTTTGGAGACACATAGATCATCTCCTTTACCTCGCTCCGCTCCTGAATCACATCACCCAATGCCTGAATATCCGCCTCGCTTAAATCCTCCTCAAACAGCACTGTAATTCCAACTGTGCTCTCCATATTTTTGACCATAAACTGAACATTGGCAATAATAGAAAAAAACAGGCAAAATAAAAAAACACAGGCAGAAATCGTTGCAATAGAAGCCAGTGAAAACCAGATATTCCTGCATATATTTTTGATTCCCTGTTTCAGGCAATACCATAAAACACTAATCCTCATGGCTTTGTCCGTCCTTTATCTCATCGGATATAATCCGCCCCCGCTCCAGAGTGATCACCCGGCCGCCCATCTGCTCCACTATCTCCTGACTGTGGGTCACTACCACCACAGTAGTACCTCTCTGGTTAATGTCCCACAAAAGATTCATAATCTCAGCTGCATTCTGATGATCCAGATTTCCCGTAGGTTCATCAGCCAGCAGCACCTCCGGCCGGTTGATCAAAGCCCGCGCTATGGCCACTCTCTGCTGCTCTCCCCCGGACAAATGCTGAGGCAGGGATTTGTACTTGGCTGAAAGCCCTACCAGCTTCAGCATCTCTGGCACAGACTCCCGGATCGTCTTCTGAGGCGTCCCCACTACCCGCTGGGCAAACGCCACATTCTCAAATACATTTCGGTCTTTTAAAAGACGAAAATCCTGAAATACCATTCCCAGTCTCCGCCGGTACCTTGGAATATGCCTGCGCCGCATATCCTGCAGATCTGTGTCATTGACAATAATCTCCCCGGAGGTTGGCTCCTCCTCCTTAATGAGCAGCCGCAAAAGGGTGGATTTGCCGGACCCGGAGCGTCCCATAATAAATACAAATTCTCCGTCCTGAATCGTAATATTAATATCCCGCAAAGCCCGGTTTCCTGTCCCATATGTCTTGCAGACATTTAAAATCTCAATCATACATAACCTCAGAAGTCCTGATTTTCCATATATTTCATATATTTTACCACCATCAACGCAATCTTAAAGGTAATGGCATCCTCAAACACCCGCAGATCCAATCCCGTACTCTTCTGCAGCTTGTCCAGACGGTACACCAGAGTATTCCGGTGAATATAAAGCTGTCTGGAGGTCTCGGACACATTCAGGCTGTTCTCAAAAAATTTATTGATAGTAGCCAGGGTCTCCTCATCAAAATCATCCGGAGATTTGTTCTCAAACACCTCACGGATAAACATACGGCAAAGCGGCAGCGGAAGCTGATAAATCAGTCTTCCGATTCCCAGATTGCTGTATGCCACCACATTCTTTCCACTATAAAAGATCTTTCCCACATCCAAAGCCATCTTGGCTTCCTTGTAAGACCGGGACACCTCTTTAATGTCTCCCACAATCGTACCAAAGGATACATGAACCTTTGTCATGGCTTCTGTATTCAGCATATCCAGGATCATGTTGGCTGTCTTCTCCAAATCCCCATAATCCTCTGTGGGTTTGATCTCCTTTACCAGAATAATGTTCTTCTCATCCACTGCTGTAATAAAATCCTTGGTTTTGGCAGCAAATAAGCTCCGCACGGTCTCTAATGCATTCACATCCTTTTCATGCTTTGTCTCAATCAGAAATACCACCCGGCGCACTGTAGTCTCAATATGCAGCTTCTTCGCCCGATTATAAATATCCACCAAAAGAAGATTGTCAAGGAGCAGATTCTTAATAAAATTATCCTTATCAAACCGCTCTTTATAGGCCACTAAAAGATTCTGTACCTGAAATGCAGCCAGCTTTCCAACCATATACACATCATCGCTGCCGCCTCTGGCCAACAGAATATATTCCAGCTGATGTTCATCAAACACCTTAAAAAACTGATACCCCTGAATCACCTGACTGTCTGCCGGCGAATCCACAAAAGACAGGATGGAGCTTTCATATTCTTCCGCCTCTGGAAATGTAGAGGCAAGCACCTTTCCCTCTGTATCACAAATGCAGAGGTCAATTCTTGTAATTCCTTTTAAGCCTTCAATTGTTGTCTGAAGAATCTGATTTGAAATCATGTCACACGCTCCTCTTCTTCGAAGTTTTGTCATTGTCCCTGTCTTATATCTTAATGCAAACTGAAAAAAAAAGCAAGCGAGTATCTACACTCGCCTGCCTTTTTTCACTAAAATTTCATAAAAAACTTATATCCGGATCTTATTAACAGCTTAGTTGGTCACTACCTGCTCTGTCTCTTTATCAAATACATGCACCTTGCTCAGATCCATAGCCAGCCGGATCGTATCGCCTGGTCTTGCAGTTGTCCGCGGATTCACTCTTGCTGTGCAGTTGGTCTCCTGCAGATCAAAATACAGATACACCTCAGCGCCCAACAGCTCATATACACGAACTGTAGCAGAGAATACACTGTCAGGAGAAGCCTTCAGATAAGCCTCCTCGTCATGCAGATCCTCCGGACGAATACCCAATGTAACGGTCTTTCCTACATAGCCCTTCTGATCCAGCACTTTGCCCTTTTCCTCCGGCAGAGTGATTGTGTTGCCGTCAAAGGTCAGGGTAACGCCGCTGCCAGCCTTGCCAACCGTGGCATCTACCAGGTTCATCTGCGGTGCGCCGATAAATCCGGCAACAAACTTATTGCAGGGCTTATCATACAGATTCTGAGGAGAATCTACCTGCTGAACAATACCATCCTTCATAACAACGATCCGGGTACCCAGTGTCATAGCCTCAGTCTGGTCATGAGTTACATAGATAATGGTTGCCTGCAGTCTCTGATGCAGCTTGGAAATCTCAATACGCATCTGTCCTCTTAACTTGGCATCCAGGTTGGACAGCGGCTCGTCCATAAGGAATACCTTCGGGCTGCGGACAATGGCACGGCCCATAGCCACACGCTGTCTCTGACCACCGGACAGAGCCTTCGGCTTACGGTCTAACAGGTGAGACAAATCCAGGATTCTTGCTGCTTCCTGAACCAGCTTATCAATCTCATCTTTCGGAACCTTTCTAAGCTTCAGTCCGAATGCCATGTTATCGTATACAGACATATGAGGATACAGAGCATAGTTCTGGAATACCATTGCAATATCTCTGTCCTTTGGCTCCACGTCATTTACCAGCTTCCCGTCAATGTACAGTTCACCGGAAGAAATATCCTCCAAACCAGCAACCATACGCAGAGTGGTGGACTTACCACATCCGGACGGACCTACGAAAATAATAAATTCCTTATCAGCAATCTCCAGGTTAAAATCCTTAACTGCCACATATCCATTGGGATAAGATTTTGTTACGTTTCTCAATGACAGACTAGCCATATTCTTCATTCCTCCTGATATAAGTTCTTGTCTTGTGATTGGAACGGGTATACCCACACTACCCCGCTTTCGTTACTTCATTTATCTTACAATAATATTAATTTTTTTGCCATATGGCAAATCACCAAAAAATCCTCGCAATTTTGTAAATTCTGCCTATGGGTAAAAAAAAGTGATAAAAATTACAAAAGCAGATTCAAAAGAACCTGCTTTTCTTGGCCAACTTCATAAATCTTCACAAAAAAATAACGGTTCCTGATTTACTGTCGCTAAAACTTGTGAATCATGCCCAACACCTATCCTGTTTTCCTGTGAAAATTCCCTTTTCCAATCATAAATTTTTATTGAAAAAGCTGTCACAAATTTAAATCCATGGATTGCCGCAGCCCTCCGCTGAACAGCATTGAACTGTCAGGAAATCTTCCGTGCCAGCACATTAATCCACTGCTCCTCTCCACTCCGGCTCTGTCCTTCACTGCTCCACAGCTTCTTTATCTCCAGACGGCGGGTCTCTTTTAAAATCCGTTCCAGCTTCTCTTCTGTATATTCACAAAAGTATTGTTCCCCTTTAAAGCCTTCAAAATCTCCTTCCCGAAAAGACAAAAACAAAATTCCGTTCCGGCACATGGCGTTAATCACCCGCTCAAGAATCCCCTCCAGCTCATTCTCCGGCACATGAATCAGCGCCCCGCAGCCCCAGACACCATCGAATACCTCGTCAAACTCCATATCCTCATATGCCATCTGCAGAACCTCAATGCCTGTATGTATCTCTGCCAGTTTACACATCTCTCTGGAAGCATCCAGAGGCGTCACGTCGTATCCCAGCTCATAAAAGGCCAAACTGTCCCTGCCGGACCCACAGCCTAAGTCCAGAATGGTATCTCCCTCCTCCAGGTATTTCAAAAACTTCTGGCGCAGATTCTCCAGGTCCAGCTCTGCTGTATCCTCAAAAATCTTTGCTGCATACTTGTTATAATACTCAATCGTGTCCAAAACAATCCTCCTGTTATTCAGCACACTGCTATGTCCGTTCAATGGTCTGCTCCGTAATGCGGATTCGGCCTTCCTTTAAAAGCCGCCCTACTGCACGTTTAAAAGCATTTTTGCTCATCTTCATCTCCCGCAGAATCGTCTCCGGCCTTGCCTTATCATTAAAAGGCAGCACACCGCCAAACTCCTCCACAGCCTTCATCACCAGCTCTGCATCCATGTCCATCTGCATGTACGCCTTCTGCCGCGGACTCAGGTCAAGCTTTCCGTCATCTCTTACTTTAATCACTCTGGCTTCCACCGAGTCTCCCGGATGGAACTCTCCATACATCTCTCTTTTGGGAATCAGGCCATAATACTGGTCATCCACAGCTACAAAAGCCCCCAGATTTTCATTGATCTCGTAGATGGTTCCCTTTACCCGGTCATCCTTTTTATAAGGAGACTCTGCACTCATATATGAGTACACATTCATGGTAGCGGCAAGGCGCCGACTCTTGTCCACATACAATGCCACCAGACAATGCTCTCCCTCCTGCACCTTATGATTCTGCTCCTTAAAGGGCAGCAACAGATCCTTTTCCAGCCCCATATCAAGAAACGCCCCTACTTTAGCCACATCCTTTACCTGAAGCACTGCCACCTCCCCCACCTGCAGCTTCGGTGTTCCGGTGGTTGCAATCAGCCGGTCCTCCGAATCTTTATAAATAAAGACTTCCAGCGTATCTCCTGGCTTTGTTCCCTCCGGAACCTGCTTTTTGGGAAGCAGAACCGAATTAGCCGGGTCATTCTCCTCTCCCAAATATACGCCAAAGCTCTTCACTCTCTGTACCACCAGTTTTTGAATCTTACCTAACTCAATCATTGAAACTCTCACTTTCTGTCCATCTATCTGTATCTGCATTCCTGCAGCTGCTTTCCTACCAATCTGGTCATGCAATTCCATGACACTTCCCCATTTCTGCCATCATCTGCTCTGTTGCGGCCATCCTCCCTGTCCGGTCCGCAGCCATATCACAGCATAGATCAGATCTTCCCGGCTGCTTAGTACAACTGTATAATCATCTCCCTGGCGGCTGACCTTAGGAATCATCACATCTCCCAGCACTGCCGCCTTTTTGTATTCTGCCCGGATTTCCAGAACATGCAATCTCTCTGGCAGCGCTTCCCAGGCCGCTGCCACATACCAGGCATTATTTACATGACGGTTGGTGTCAATACAATGCCGCGTCACCTGCACTGCATCTCCTGTTTCATATACCTCAGGCATCAAAATCTTCCTGGGGGCATACTCCATATCCAGCCTTTCTTCTCCAGGGCCATATCCCCGGATATCTTCCTCCCTTACCTTCACCGGACGGCCTGCTGCCGTATCAAATAAAAACCAGACAGAATTTGCTTTTACCAGACAATCCCCCTGTCTGTCCTGAATCGTAAAATTCCGGTATCCATACATTCCCTTAAAATCATAGGGCCAGGTGCTGACAACAATCTTCTCCCCCAGGCGCGGATACCTCTTTACCACCACCTGCCAGGAAGACAGCCACCAGGCTCTCTTTCTTTCTCTCAAATAATCCAGGCCCATCTTCAGATCCTCCGACTGAAAGGTGGAGCAATCCTGAAGATAATTCACAACTCCCGGAACCGTCAGCTGCTGATCCTCTCCCACCTCGCTGTAACGAATCCGGGCATCAAACGAATACATGCCCATCCCCCTTTTCAGTAAAAAATCAAAATGAGCTGTCCCAGTCAATTATATAGTATTTCCATACCAATGTCCATAAGAAACTGCTATT
>CATLIJ010000060.1 GCA_949948825.1 uncultured Clostridiaceae bacterium | reverse complement strand
GACTTATAGAGAAAAAACGTAAAAGTGCGTAAACCCCGATGTTTACGCACTTTTTTGCCTCTTAAAACCCCTTATTCTAAAAGCTCCCGGCCGGATTCGAACCGGCGACCTACGCATTACGAATGCGTTGCTCTACCAGCTGAGCCACGGAAGCAATTACCAAAGGCCAAAACCGGAATGACAAGAAGCACATCATTCTTTTTTCTTCTGACAGATAAGATGCTTTGGACACAATGTTCCAAAGCATCTTATGACCTCACCGGGAATCGAACCCGGGTTTACGCCGTGAGAGGGCGTCGTCTTGACCGCTTGACCATGAGGCCTTAATCTATGGTGTATACTGTAAAATACATCGAGGCGACAAGATTCGAACTTGCGGCCTCTGCGTCCCGAACGCAGCGCTCTACCAAACTGAGCCACGCCTCGACACCTTTGATAGTATAATACGAATTGTCTCAAATGTCAACAAAATTTTTACAAAATTTTATAATTTTTATCCGTTTTTGCCCTGTCCAAACTGTTACCTTTGAATCCCTCTGACTTTAAGCCTAAGACTCACAAGGTTCAAAAAGGCTGCCCGTTTTCAGAGCAGCCTTCTCTTTCTATATTGGCCGAAGTTTGTTCTTATTTTTTCCGAAAAATGCTGCAAATCATTTCCCGTCTTGGTATTACCGTCTGCATTTTACGACAGCCGGATTACTCTGTCCACCTGCCCTGAGCATCCAGATAACGGCCATCCACCCACTGATTTGTCACCATAGCGCCTCTTACTCCTTCGCTTGCAGGGTCCAGATAACGCCAGGAGTCTTCAATGTACTGCCATCCGGTCTGGATTGCGCCGGAAGCATCTGCATGGAACCATCGGTCTGTAGCCGCATCATAAATCGGTCCGGTCTGCATCTTGCCGATGGTCTCCGGAGTCTGACTCAGATAATACCACTGTTCTCCCACAAAAATCCATCCGGTCATCATGTAGGTGTTTTCTCCGAAATAGTACCAGAAGCCATTGATTCTGCCCCAGGCATTGGCTGCATAGGCGCCATTGTTCTGCATGAATCTCCATCCCTGCTCATCCTGCTGCCAGCTGCCAAACATGGTGTCAGGTTCTGTGTTGGTTGTGGTTGTTGTGGAACGTCCGCTGCTGCTTCCGCCGCCACCGCCGCTGCTGCCAGAAGACTTCTTGGTGTCCGTAAACTCTACAGTAAAGGGGCTGAAACTATTTACCTTCACAGTAATATACCATCCGCCATTCTCTTTTTGAATTACAGACTGAGACAACCATTTACCATCATGATTAACATTTGCATATCTTACATTACCAACGCTTTCAGGAACCGGAATACGGAACTTAAAGGAACCTTTTATATCCTTCTTCAATTTCGCGCCAGTACTGCTTGCGTCAAACCCTTCTGGTCTCCAATACAGGCTGATGTCAAACTTCATACTCTTCAGAACTGGTTTTCCCTGATCATATCCCATGCTCATTGACTCCAGCTTCTGCAATGGATAAATGGTTCCTCCTGGTTCCCTCACTCCAAAATCAGCCAGATTCTGATTGTTGTTTATAATCAGCTGAAAACCATTTTTCACATTTGTATTCTTTTCAAGACTATCTTTCACTTCATCCTTGATTTTCTCTACATTAGCCTTATGTTCCTCGTCTGTCACACCTTCCGGCGCTTTTCCTCCGTCAATGGCTGCTCCGGCAACATCTACCTCGGCGCCTTTTGTCTCTACTTCTAATGGCTTTACAGTCTCCGATGTTTCCACTACTTTAACATTAAGTGTAACTTCAGATTCTCCCTTACTGTTTTCATAAGAAAATGTAATGGAGACCATTCCTGCTTTTAAACCTTTCACAGTGACTTTGCCGGTATTTGGATCAAATTCAGCCTCAGCTACATCAGCGGCATTATTCTCCATCTGTATTCCAGCCAGAACATCTTTTTCAGTGGGGAAGCTTCCCTCCACCTTAGCAATAATTGTCGCTGTCCCAGTTTCTTCCGGATCAAGGATCAGATCTCCTCCTTCAATGGAAAGAGTCACTGCCCCTTCTTCCACTGGCGGCTCTGCAGTAACTGTTACAGACAAAGTGGCCTCAGCGCCCTTGTACTCCTCATTCTCCTCAAATGCAGCAGTAACAATTACCGGCTCCTCTGTCACTTTCACACCCTCCAGAGTCAAAACGCCATTTTTCCCTCTGCTTACCTTCACAGCCTCTTCATTACTGGAATTGACAGTTACTTTATCCCAGATTGCATCTGGTTTAAACTCCATCGTCACATCCTTAGAGGTTCCTGCCTGAAGCTGAAGCTCCTGATCTGTAAACATAAGAGTAACCTCTTTTAATTCCGTTTTCTTTGGAATTACAGTAACAGTAACACCTTCTGCCTTCACACTACCCCAGCTGGCGCCTACCATGTAATCTCCACTTGCATCTGCTGCAATATCTCCAGCAATCTTGAATGTTGCAGTTGTTCCATTCACTGTTACATCACTTACTTTTTCTGGAGCTGTTACAAACAATCCTTTTGGAATCGATAATTGAATATTGTCAGTTATGGTATCCTTTGAAGTTGCATTGGATGAACTGGCTAAACCATCGGTCCAGTTGCTGCCAGAAGCAAGAGTAACACTGCCAGCAATGCTAAAGCCTGTTGTACCTGCATCTACTTTCTCTGCAGGTGCTGTCAAACAAAGAGAATCTACACTCACTGCATCCGACCCGCTCGCCCGTGCCGCCCTGCTGTAAACAACCGTATCTTCCTCATCATAATACCCGTCGTCCGCATCGTCAATGATGTCCTCATACACCACCCCGTCATCCGGATTATCCGCCAGCGAAGTCAACGGACCTAATGATGGCACCATCAGCAGGGTTGTGATCAGGACTGTGCTTGCAACCTGCCTGTAATGCTTCAAATTCCTTTTCATACAAGTTCCTCCTAATTTGCTTCGGCAATATAAGTTTTTCAGAGCTTCTGAAACCATATCCCGCAAGTTCCTTTTGCAAAAGAAACTGAAGAACCGCGAACATCCGAAGGCAGCCTCTTTTGGCTTTCTCTCCCTGAAACGCCCTGACAGAGAGACTGCTGCTATTATGTATCCCCACTCTGTCAGGACAAATCCTTACGCTGTCCTTTCCTGCTGTCCCTGTCCTGATCCGTCCTGCGGATGCAGGGAATCCAGCCCCTTTTGGATCAGCTGCCGGATCATCTCATTCTGAGTGGCATTATCAAATAATTCTTCTTTTACCAGTCTCAGTTCGGTTTCCATATCCGGAGAAACCGAAATGGTCACACGTTTCAGGTTCGCTGCCATCCAAGTACCCTCCTTTCTCTGAAATTCGCAGTGGTTCAGTGAACTCTTTACTGATTATTATAGTGGTTCACTGAACCACTGTCAAGGAAAATATTAACAATAAATTAAGGAATTTGTTGACCTTCTCTCCTGCAGCCAATGAACAAAAGGCTGCCATAGGGCTAATCTTTTGACCAGCCATCCAAATTCCCAATAAATAAAACGTCTGTTTTTCATTACTGTATCTTGATTATGCGATAAAACAGCTCCAGGCTTGTTTATAAATAATTAAGTATTTTGACGTCTTTACATCTTAAGTTACAGGATGTATAATGACCATGAAAAATAACGTCCCAAAAATGTCTTATTTTACCCCATGGGAAAGAGAAAAACCATTTTTCCTTTCCGCATCTCTGCCATTTTGGCAGCATAAAATTCCGGAGACTTTCAGGATCACAAAGACACGGAAAGGAGGAAAAGCCAGAATCCACCCATCTGGCAAAACATATGGCTACAAATCGACCGCGTTATACTGTTTCTGTGGATGATGAGATGTTTAAGAAAATTGAAGATTTTCGTTATGAAAACCGTTTCCAGACACGTTCGGAAGCCACTGTAGAACTGATACGAATTGGCCTGGAGACCTTGCAGTCAGAAATGCAGAAAAAAAAAGAGGCCGAAAACCATGCAGACCAATCCCAGGGAGAATAGGAATCTGCCAAACGATGGAAAGCTGTTTGAAATGAATGTAACATGGAATCGTGTTGCTGTTCACGGAGGGCATCTTCTTGCCCGTCTTTGACGGACAAGAAGCATCAGGCGGACGCCTGATGTGGAATCTTTGTGGATAATTTGCAAAACTGCCTTTCATGGTGTATAATGGAAATTACAGAAAGGGGCATTGACAACCATGAAGACAGGATTTGACAACCAGAAGTATCTCACCATGCAATCAGAACACATCCGCGACCGCATCGCTCAGTTTGGAGACAAGCTGTACCTGGAATTTGGCGGAAAACTATTTGACGATTACCATGCCTCGCGGGTGCTGCCCGGTTTTCAGCCAGACAGTAAGCTTAAGATGCTTTTGCAGCTTACGGACCAGGCGGAGATCATCATTGCCATCAATGCTGCTGACATTGAAAAAAATAAAGTCCGCCATGATCTGGGAATCACCTATGACATGGATGTGCTGCGGCTCATTCAGGAGTACAGGGACAAGGGCCTTTGCGTCAGCAGCGTGGTTATTACCCGTTACGCCAGACAGCCTGCTGCCAAGCAGTTTAAGGCCAAGCTGGAGAAACTGGGCATCCGGGTGTACCGCCACTATCCCATTGAAGGCTATCCCAACAATATTTCCCATATTGTCAGCGACAATGGTTATGGAAAGAACGAATACATTGAAACTGCAAAGCCCCTGGTCATCATCACTGCTCCCGGACCCGGCAGCGGCAAGATGGCTGTCTGTCTGTCGCAGCTTTACCATGAGAATAAGAGAGGCATCAAAGCAGGCTACGCCAAATTTGAGACCTTTCCCATCTGGAATATTCCTCTGAAGCATCCGGTGAATCTTGCCTATGAAGCTGCCACTGCAGACTTAAATGACGTGAATATGATTGACCCGTTTCATCTGGATGCCTATGGCATCACCACAGTCAATTACAACCGGGATGTGGAGATCTTTCCGGTTCTTGCCGCCATGTTTGAAGGGATCTACGGCTATTGCCCGTACAAGTCCCCCACAGACATGGGGGTCAACATGGCCGGGAACTGCATCATTGATGATGATGTGTGTCAGGAAGCCTCCCGCCAGGAGATCATCCGCCGTTATTATCAGGCATTGAACCGCCTTGCCAGAGATGAGGGAAGCAAGGAGGAGGTGTATAAGACCGAGCTGCTGATGAAGCAGGCTAAGATCACTCCCCAGGACCGTCCCGTAGTGGTGGCTGCCAATCAGCTGGCCAGGACCAACGGCTCCCCGGCAGCCGCCTTACAGCTGCCAGACGGAAAGATCGTCACTGGCAAGACCAGTGCTCTTCTCGGAGCCTCTGCAGCTGCTCTTTTAAATGCAGTCAAGGAGTTAGGACATATTGCAGATGAGATTCATCTGATCTCTCCGGCTTTTATTGAGCCGATTCAGGGTCTGAAGACCCAGTACTTAGGAAGCCGCAATCCCCGCCTGCACACAGATGAGGTGCTGATCGCCCTGTCCATGTGCGCGGCCACAGATAAAAATGCCCGGATTGCCTTAGAACAGCTTCCCAGGCTGCGGGGCTGCCAGGTCCATACCTCTGTGATGCTTTCCTCTGTTGATATTAACTTTTTCTCCAGACTTGGACTGGAGCTGACCTCTGAGCCGGTTTATGAGACCAAAAAGCTTTATCACTGATTGATAAAAAAGCTTTCTCCTGCAAAATCCAGCAGGGAAGATTTTCTCTCCGCGCACAGACAAATCACCGGAGATTATTCTGTCTCCGGTGATTCGTCCTGCGGCAGACAATACCTGTCAAAATATGCCACTGCTGCCTTTTTATCCCGCTCAATCTGCTCCTTCAATTTCTCCAGCCCGGAAAACTTTTGTTCTGGCCGCTGAAAATGCAGAAGCTGTACTTCCATATGCTTTTCATACAGATCCATTTCCCCCTTCAGCCCCAAAATAAAGGTTTCCACCCCCACTGGATTTTCCCCTGTAATCGTAGGCTTTCTACCAATATTGGTAATTCCCCCAAAGTATTTTCCTTCTATCTTTACCTGGGACACATACACTCCAAACCGGGGCAGATATTTCTCCGGCGGAGGCAAAAGATTCGCTGTGGGAAATCCCAGCAAAGGTGCGCCGATTCGGTTGCCGTGAACCACCTGTCCCCCAATGGCATAGGGCTCTCCCAAAAGCTTATTCGCCTTTTCCATATTTCCTGCTGCCAGCTCTTCCCGGATATAAGTACTGCTAATATCCCGGTGGTCCTCCTGCTCCTTCTCAATAATTACTGCCTGATAGTCATAAACCGGAGCCAGACTCTGAAGAAGCTTTGCATTGCCTCTGCGCTGATAGCCAAAGGCACAGTCTGTACCTGCCACAATTACCCTGGCATTCATCTGCCCCCTCAGAATTTTCTCCACAAATTCTTCTGGCATCATATGAGCAACCTGCAGATCAAAGGGATACTCCACCAGATAGTCCAATCCCATTTTCTCCATATTCCGCCGGCGCTCTTCTATGGTTGTAATCACCTGCTGCTTCTGTCCGGACACCACTCCTGCAGGGGTCATGGAAAAAGTAAAAACCGCTGTTTTGAACCCGTCCTGCTGCCGAAACCGAAGCATTTCCCGAAGCAGCTTCTGATGGCCTTTGTGACGGCCGTCAAATTTGCCAATGGTAACTACCGTAGGCTCTTTTATCTGAAATTCTTTTGTTTGGGTAATTACCTGCATTTAACTGCCTCCCAAAAATAGTCTCTGCGGCTGATACCGCTTTTTTTCTTCATCATACCTGTAAATGCCAATAAAACATCCCTTGCTGTCATAAACTCTTGCCCTTGCAAAGGGACGCTTCTCCAAAAGAAAATCCTCTCCGGGCTCTGCCAGAACCTCCTCAAAAGGATTGCCGTTATGAACCAGCTTGTCCCCGCTTTTCTCTGCCTTCATGATAAGACAAGGAAGGTCCTGAAACGGCATCTCCAGGGGAATCACATGAGCAGCCAGCTCTCCCCGGTCCCGCAGCGCTTCAATCTCCTCAAGCTTCAGACTGTCCTCCAGACAAAAGGAGCCGGAACGAATCCGCACCAGGCTTTCCATACAGCCGCCGCACCCCAGCTTTTTCCCAATATCATGGCACAAGGTCCGGATATACGTCCCCTTAGAGCAGGAAACAAGAATCCAAATCCGGGGCAGCTCTGCCTTTTCCACCTGAATGTCCAGAATCTCCACCAGGCGCGGCTGCCGCTCCACCTCTTTTCCGGCGCGGGCCAGCTCATACAGTTTTTTCCCGTTGACCTTTAAGGCAGAATACATGGGAGGAATCTGCATGTACGGACCTGCAAAGCTGCGGACTGCCTCACATGCCTTCTCCTCAAGCTCCTCTGTGGCTTCTATAAAAGTCTCTGACAAAATATTGCCTGTAATATCCTGTGTATCCGTCTCTCTTCCCAAAAGAAGCACAGCCCGGTAAGTCTTGGTTCTGTCTGTCAAAAAATCACACAGCTTTGTGGCTTTTCCAACACATACTGGCAGCACTCCCTCTGCCTCCGGGTCCAGGGTTCCGGTATGTCCGATTTTCTTCATCCGTAAAATACCTCTCATTTTCGCAACCACGTCATGAGAGGTATACCCCTTTTCCTTATATACATTGATGATTCCGTCCATACCTTTTATTATGCCTCGCTCTCCTGCCCTAAGGACAGCTGCTCGGCAATATGTATGGACAGGTTGTTGATCACATCATGAACACTTCCGTTCATGGTACAGCCTGCAGCCCGCACATGTCCGCCGCCGCCAAAATACGCTGCAACCTTGCTCACATCCACCTGGCTGTTGGAGCGCATGCTGACCTTATACACATGGGTTTCTGTCTCGTGAAGAAATATGGCGCACTCCACTCCGTCTGTAACCCGAAGCTGTTCCACAATCCCATCCAAATCCGAATTGTCCGCGCCGTAAAAAGCCATATCCTTCTGACGCACTGCGGCAAAGATACATTTGCCGTCCATAAAAGATATGCTCTCTAACAGCGCCCGTCCCAAAATCTGATTCTGTACATAAGTCTTCCGGAAAAATGTATGGTCAATAATTCCTCCGAAGTCAATCCCTTTTCCCATCAGCTTTCCGGCGATTTCCATGGTATGAGGGGATGTATTGTTGTTTTTGAACACATTGGTATCATGAATCATCCCGGTATAAAGGCACATGGCAGTTTCCCTGCTGATTTTTTCCACATCCAGAGAATCAAACAGCACCTCACAGGTAGAGCTTGCCTCCGGAACAATGATATTCTCTTCCGCATAGCCCCGGTTTGTCACATGATGATCCAGACAAATGCTGTGCTTTGCCTCATCCAGATATCCTGCAAAATCTCCCAGCCGTGTCCTGTCGCCGCTGTCCAGACAGATACACAGATCATAGCTCTGTCCGGACGGCACCTCCTGTCTTATGGTATCAAAATGGTTCAAATAGCTGAATTTCTCTGCTGGCTTCTCCAGACAGACCTGCACAGTCTTCTCCGGATACTGTTCCAGCAGATAGCAGCAGGCAGCCAGACAGGAACCAATACAGTCCCCGTCCGGACGCACATGCCCTAGAATCACAATTGTCTGCGCCTCCTGCGCCATGTCCAGCACTCTGCTCATCCCGTTCACCTCCAAAATAAGCTTCTACTCTTTTGCCACCTGCTCAATCAATTTTGACATGTGAACCCCATGTTCAATGGACTGATCCAAAATAAAGCGAATCTCCGGCGTATTTCTCAGATTAATTCTGTGGGCCAGCTCCCGGCGGATATATCCCACCGCGCTCTCCAGCCCTTCCACAGCCTCTGCGGCTGCCTCTGTACTTCCAAAAACACTGATATATGCCTTGCAGTATTTTAAATCCGGCGTCACTTCCACAGAGACAACGCTCACCATGGCCTTTGCCACCCGCGGATCCTTGATCTCCCCGCGAATGATCTCACTTAACTCCCGCTGCACCTCCCCATTGATTCTTGTATTTTTAATGCTGTTTTTCCGCATATAATATCCTTTCCTGATTTTCAGGCTGCTGCTTTTGGGTCTGAACTACAGCAAAATTACCTTGGAACTTCGACCATCACATATGCCTCAATCACATCATCCTCCTGAAGGTCGTTAAATTTCTCAAATACCAGACCACACTCAAAGCCAGTAGCCACTTCCTTTACATCATCCTTAAAACGCTTCAGAGAAGCCAGAGCACCGTCAAAGATCTGCTCCTTCCCCCGGGTAATTCTGCAGGAACAGCCTCTCTGGAATTTTCCATCTGTCACATAAGAACCAGCAATGGTTCCCACACCAGAAGCCTTGAACAGCTGACGCACCACTCCATGGCCGATTACCCGCTCCTCAAAGACCGGGTCCAGCATTCCCTTCATGGCTGCCTCCACATCCTCGATTGCCTGATAGATCACCCGGTACAGTCTAAGATCCACCTTCTCCCGCTCAGCAATGGACTTGGCTGTGGCATCCGGCCTGACATTAAAGCCAATGATAATTGCATTGGATGCAGAAGCCAGAACCACATCCGATTCATTGATCGCGCCTACGCCGCCATGGATAACCTTGACCATGACCTCCTCATTGGAAAGCTTCACCAGACTCTCCTTTACTGCCTCCACAGAACCCTGTACGTCTGCCTTGACAATAATGGGCAGCTCTTTAATATTGCCTGCCTTAATCTGACTGAACAGATCATCCAGAGACAGACGGGACTTGGTATCCTCCAGCAGCTTGTTCTTGCCCTCTGCAATAAAGGTCTCTGCATAGCTTCTGGCCTCTTTCTCATTCTCTGTGGCCATCAGCACATCCCCGGCTCCAGGCACATCATTCAATCCCAGAATCTCCACTGGCTGCGAGGGACCTGCCTCCTTGACCCGGCGTCCCTTGTCATCCATCATGGCCCTGACCTTGCCATAGCAGGCTCCGGCAGTAACACTGTCTCCCACCCGCAGGGTTCCCTTCTGTACCAGGATCGTGGCCACAGGACCTTTTCCTTTATCCAGCTCTGCCTCAATCACAAGACCTCTTGCCTTCCGGTTGGGATTGGCCTTCAGCTCCTTCACCTCTGCTGCCAGAAGAATCATCTCAAGAAGCTCCGGAATCCCTTCCTTTGTGTGGGCTGACACCGGAACAAAAATAGTGCTGCCGCCCCAGTCCTCAGGAACCAGCTCATATTCTGACAGCTCCTGCTTCACCCGGTCAATGTTGGCGCTGGGTTTATCAATCTTGTTGATTGCCACAAGAATCTCCACCTCTGCAGCCTTGGCATGGTTAATGGCCTCCACGGTCTGAGGCATCACGCCGTCATCTGCTGCCACCACCAAAATTGCAATATCCGTTGACTTGGCGCCCCGCATCCGCATGGCGGTAAATGCCTCATGTCCAGGGGTATCCAGAAACGTGATCTGCTGTCCTCCGGTCTCCACCATATAAGCGCCAATATGCTGAGTAATACCGCCTGCCTCCCTGGAGGTCACATTGGTAGAACGGATGGCATCCAGAAGGGACGTCTTTCCATGGTCCACATGCCCCATAACACAGACAACCGGAGGTCTTGACACCATATCCTCCTGGTTTTCCTCATCTTCCTTCAAAAGCTCGGCAATCACGTCAATCTTTTCTTCCTTCTCACAAAGGACCTCATAATCCATAGCGATTTCTTCTGCCTTCTCAAAGTCAATCTCTGAGTTCAAGGTCACTACCTGACCCTGTAAAAACAGCTTTTTGATAATCACCGAGGGCTGCAGCTTCATCTTGTCTGCCAGCTCTTTAATTGTCAGGGTCTCTGGAAGCGTAATTACCTTTACCACTTCCTCCACTGGCTTTTGGGCTGCCTTGGACGGCATGGAAAGGGAATGCTTGGAAACCTTTCCTCCTTTGTTTCTTGGCCCGTCTTCATTTACATTCTTTTTGTCATAACGGTCATTTTTATAATTGTTTTTATTCTGGCGGTTGCTGGTGGGCTTTGCCTGAATCGGCGTGTCAAAGCTTCTGCCTCCGGAATCTCTCTGTCCCGGACGGGAAGCTCCGCCTGCCCGGTTTCCGCCAAAACCGCCCTGGCCTCTTCCGCCGTCACGGCCCCCTGCCGGTCCGCGGCTTCCATCACGGGTTCCTCCAAAGCCTGCTCCCCGGTTCCCGTCACGATTCCCGCCAAAGCCTGCTCCCCGGTTCCCGTCACGGTTCCCGCCATAGCCTGCTCCACGGCTTCCGTCGTTTCTGCCATTTTCACGGTTTCCGCTGTAAC
>CATLIJ010000059.1 GCA_949948825.1 uncultured Clostridiaceae bacterium | reverse complement strand
CTTTCTCTTTTGGGGCTTTGGACTCAACTAAAAGAAAAGCTCCAGGGAATAAAGAAGCAATTCAAAGAGAAACTACAAAAGATAAGGAATCAGTGGAGGGAAAAGCTGCGTCAGCTTAAGGAAAGGTTTGTACAGCTGGAGAACAAGAAGGAAAAGCTGGTGGAATTTTGGAATGACCCTGCCAACCGCCATACCCTTCGTCTGCTGAAAAGGCAGCTTCTGGCTTTAATCAAACATATTCTGCCAGGAAAGCTTTCCGGACGGGTTCGTTTTGGCTTTGAAGATCCTTTTACCACTGGCCAGGTGTTGACTTATATCAGTCCTTTTTATGGCTTTTATGCACAAAAGGTGGAAGTGATTCCGGTATTTGGAGAAAAGGTCATGGAGGGCGAAGGAATGGTCAAAGGAAGAATCCGTATCGGAACTTTGATCTGGATTGGGGTGCGGATGCTGTTTGACCAGAATTTCCGGAAGCTTTTGAAAAAGTATTTATGATGAAAAGATTTATAATGGAAAAAGATTTTTGTTAGAAAAAATGTCCGATTACATGGACGAGAAGGAGGAGCTATGTCAGAGAACCATTTTACATCAACCGTGGAGGCCCTGTTCCGGGGCATGGACCAGTTTGTGACCACCAAGACTGTGGTAGGAGAGGCAGTAAAGATTGATGATGCCATTATTCTTCCCCTGGTGGATGTGACCTGCGGCATGGCAGCAGGGTCTTTTGCGGACAATGGAAAGCACAACGGGGGAGGCGGACTGAGCGCAAAAATGAGTCCCAGTGCAGTGTTGGTGATTCAAAACGGCGTGACCCGGCTGGTGAATGTAAAGCAGCAGGACGCAGTCACAAAGGTTCTGGATATGGTGCCGGATATTGTGAGCAAATTTACGGACGGCAAAAAAAAGGAGATCTCGCCAGATGCCATGAAGGCAGCAAAGGAAATGGCAGCAGAGGATTCTGAACGCATGGAATAGCAGGCTGCTGCATATACTGGCAGTAAAAGGTAGAGCCGGAGGTTCTTATGAAGCGGGTCCTTGGACTGATGCTGTTTTGTTTTGGAATCGGAATGACGCTTCTTCTGTTCATTCCGGAGACCATTTCAACCTTGATTTTTATTATTGCCTGCCTGATTCTTGGGTATCATTTATTTTGCTGTTAGATTAACGGTTTTTTTCTGAGATTAAAAGATAAGGGATGTGCCGCATGAGCGGCATATTCTTTTCTGCCTTGTGTGAACTGTTACAAAAAATCGGCAGAAGACGATTTTACCCGTCTTCTGCCGATTTTTTATGCTCTCTCCACTAAGCCGGAGCGCAGACAGGAAGTACATACGTACATCTTCTTTGCGCCGCCATTGACTTTAACCTTGACAGACTTAACATTGGCTTTCCAGATCGCATTGGATCTTCTATGGGAATGGCTCACATTATTGCCGAAGTGAGCAGCCTTTTGACAAATTGCACATTTAGCCATGATCGCACCTCCTTAACCATACAAATTATCCCCTGTTAGGAACCCACAACATAATTATCATAACAAATTATTGTAGATTTGGCAAGCAAAATTTTCTTTTTTACGTTTATATTTATTACTGTTCACGGGGAGCATCTTCTTGCCCGTCTTCGACGAACAAGAAGCATCAGGCGTTCGCCTGATGGAGAATCTGGCATAAATTTGGGCTTACAAGCGAGCTTGACACCCAAATTTAGGTCAGATTCCCCGCCCCGTGAACTGTTACACGCATTTGTAACAATCCATCATATTTTTCTGTGCAGTTGCTAACATCAGCTTGATCCGATTCAGCTGATTGACCTCGCTGGCGCCTGGATCGTAGTCAATGGCAATGATATTGGCCCCGGGATTTTTGCGGCGCAACTCCTTGATCACACCTTTGCCCACAATATGGTTGGGCAGGCATCCAAAGGGCTGAGTACACACAATATTTTTCACGCCAGAGTGAATCAGCTCCAGCATCTCGCCGGTGAGGAACCATCCCTCTCCGGTCTGGTTGCCCAGGGACACAAAATCCTGGGCCATGCCAGCCAGCTCCCGGATGCGGGAGGGCGGCGTAAAGTGCCGGCTTTTTTCCAGCTCCCTGCGGGCCACCCGCCGGAGATATTCCAAAAGAGAGATTCCCAGGTTGCACAACCAGGCAGCAGAATGCTTTCCACCCAAATGCTTGGCATTAAAATTGCTGCTGTAAAAGCAGTAAAGAAGGAAATCCATCAAATCTGGCATGACTGCCTCCGCGCCCTCTGCCTCCAAAAGCTCTACAATGTGGTTGTTGGCCAGAGGGGAGAACTTTACCAGGATTTCTCCCACAATGCCTACCTTTGGCTTTTCCCTATTTATTCTTGGCAGATCGTCAAATTCCCGGATAATGCCCCGGAGATTCCGCCCAAATTCCATCATGCCTGCAGATTTGGAGGACAGGCTGGCAATACAGCGGGCCTTCCATTTTTCGTGAAGAGCATTGGCTGCGCCTGGAGTCTGCTCATAGGGCCGGGTGGCATACAGCACCCGCATAAACACATCCCCATACACAATGGCCTGCATGGCTTTTGTCACCAAAGGCGGTGTGATCTTAAAGCCTGGGTTGGTCTCCATTCCGTTGGCATTGACCGAGATCACCGGAATATGGGCCATGCCTGCCTTTTCCAGAGCTCGCCGGATAAAGCCTATGTAATTGGAGGCGCGGCAGCCGCCGCCGGTCTGAGTCATCACCACAGCTATGTGTTCCAGGTCATATTTTCCCGAAAGGAGCGCCTCCATGATCTGACCAATGACAATGAGAGACGGATAGCAGGCATCATTGTTTACATACTGAAGTCCCACATCAATGGCAGAGCGGGTATCGTTTTTCAGTACCTCTATCCGGTAGCCAAATGCCCGAAGGGCTGGTTCCAGCAGATCAAAATGGATGGGCGACATTTGAGGACACAACAGGGTGTAGGTTTTTTTCATCTCCCTGGTAAAAACCGTCCGGTTATAAGAGCTGGACACCACATGCCGCTCATAGTGTTTCTGGCGGCGTACCCGAAGGGCAGCAATGAGAGAGCGGATGCGGATGCGGGCAGCGCCTAAGTTGTTGACCTCATCAATCTTTAATACTGTGTAAATCTTATCCGATCCGGCAAGGATATCATGGACCTGGTCCGTGGTCACAGCATCCAGGCCGCAGCCAAAGGAGTTTAACTGAATCAGGTCAAGAAAATCGTTCTGCTTTACAAAGGAAGCAGCCTTGTACAGGCGGGAGTGATACATCCACTGGTCCGTCACCACCAAAGGCCGCTCCGGCTCTGCCAGATGGGAGATGGAATCCTCGGTCAGCACAGCCAGACCATAGGAGGTAATCAGCTCCGGGATTCCATGATGGATTTCCGGGTCCGCATGATAAGGACGTCCGGCCAGAACAATTCCGGTCCGGTTGTGCTCCTTTAACCACTGAATGGTTTCCTCCCCTTTCTTTTCCATATCTCTCCGGGATTTTAAAAGCTCCTCCCAGCCTGCGTGGGCAGCCTTTTGAATCTCAACAGAGGAGATCTGATATTCTTTTCCAAATTCCACAATCAGCTGTTTTGTGAGAACCTCCTCATTGGTAAAAGCAAGGAACGGGTTCATAAAATGAATGTGAAATTCTGCCAGCTCCTCCACATTGTTCTTGATATTTTCCGCGTAGGACGTGACCATAGGACAGTTGTAATGGTTGCCTGCCTGGGGAGTCTCATTGCGCTCATAAGGGATGCAGGGATAAAAAATCTCTGTGATTCCCTGCTTGATTAACCAGGAAATATGGCCGTGGGCCAGTTTGGCCGGATAGCATTCGGACTCACTGGGAATGGACTCAATGCCCAGCTCGTAGATTTTCCTGGAAGACTGGGGGGATAAGGTGACAGAAAAGCCCAGCTCCCGGAAAAACACTGCCCAGAAGGGAAAGTTTTCGTACATATTCAGAACCCTGGGAATCCCAATGACTCCTCTTGGGGCAATGTCCTGAGTCAGAGGCTCATAGTCAAACATCCGGTGATACTTGTAGTCAAACAGGTTGGGAATTTCTTTCCTGGCTTTTTCCTTTCCCAGGCCTCGCTCACACCGGTTGCCGCTTACATACTGCCTTCCCCCTTCAAAACGGTTGACGGTAAGCACGCAATGATTGGTGCAGCCTTTACAGCGGGCCATGGAGGTCTCATAGGGAAGAGAGATGATTTTATTCAGAGGCAGCATGGAGGTTTTGCGGACATGGCTGTGGCGTTCCCTAGCAATCAGCGCTGCCCCGAAGGCGCCCATGATTCCTGCAATATCCGGACGGACTGCCTGACATCCGGAGATCTTCTCAAAGCTTCGCAAAACCGCGTCATTGTAAAAGGTTCCTCCCTGAACCACCACATGCTGGCCAAGATCTGTGGCATCCGTGATTTTGATGACCTTAAACAGGGCATTTTTGATCACCGAATAGGCCAGTCCGGCAGAGATATCTGCCACAGTGGCCCCCTCCTTTTGGGCCTGCTTTACATTGGAATTCATAAACACCGTGCAGCGGGTGCCAAGATCTGTGGGACTTACGGCAAACAGGGCTTCCCTTGCGAAATCCTCCACCTGGTAGTTGAGGGATTTGGCAAAGGTTTCAATAAATGAGCCGCAGCCAGAGGAACAGGCTTCATTCAGCAAGACGCTGTCCACAGCTCCGTCTTTTATTTTAATGCATTTCATGTCCTGGCCTCCAATGTCCAGGATACAGTCTACTTCTGGCTCAAAAAAGGCGGCGGCATAATAATGGGAAATGGTTTCCACCTCCCCCTCATCCAGAAGAAATGCAGATTTTAACAAAGCTTCCCCATAGCCAGTGGAACAGGACCAGGCGATCTTGGCTTTTTCAGGCAGGAGCGCATGAATCTCCTTCATGGCCCGGATGGCTGTGGCAAGAGGGCTTCCGTTGTTGCCAGAATAAAAATGGTACAAAAGGCTTCCGTCCGCCCCTACGAGAGCCGCCTTGGTAGTGGTGGAGCCAGCATCAATTCCCAGATAACAGTCTCCCTCATATTGGGAAAGGTCAGCCTTTTTTACACTGTGGCAGGCATGGCGCCTGCAAAAGCTTTCATACTCCTTTTCGGAGGAGAAAAGAGGTTCCATCCGGTGAAGCTCCGCATCCATCTGGATGCCGGCATTCAAACGGCTGATGAAATCTGTCAGAGAGAACCGAATGTCCTGACCGGCATTCATAGCAGCGCCCACAGCGGCAAACAGATGGGAATGGTCCGGGGCTACAGTATGGGCAGCGTCCAGATTTAAGGTGCGGGTAAAGGCACGGCGCAGCTCCGGCAAAAAGTGGAGAGGGCCTCCGAGAAAAGCCACAGTTCCCCGAATTGGCTTGCCGCAAGCAAGGCCGCTGATGGTCTGGTTTACCACTGCCTGAAAAATGGATGCAGCCAGGTCCTCTCTGGTAGCTCCTTCATTGATCAATGGCTGAATGTCTGACTTGGCAAACACGCCGCACCTGGCGGCAATGGGATAAATCATCTGATAATTTTTGGCATATTCATTGAGCCCCATGGCATCCGTCTGCAAAAGGGAAGCCATCTGGTCAATAAAGGAGCCAGTGCCTCCGGCACAGATCCCGTTCATTCTCTGGTCAATGCCGCCGGTAAAGTAGATAATCTTGGCATCCTCGCCTCCAAGCTCAATGGCCACGTCCGTATTTGGGGCCTCGGCCTTTAAGGCAGCAGCCACAGCCACCACCTCCTGGGTAAAGGGAATGCCTAAATGACGGGAGAGGGTAAGTCCTCCGGAGCCGGTGATGCTGGCACATACAGTAATCTCTCCCAGCTGTTCTCTGGCCCTGGACAACAAAAGGGCAAGTGTCTCCTGGATATTTGCATAATGACGCTGGTAATCGGAAAATACAATCTGATTGTTACAGGAAATGGCAATTTTGACTGTGGTAGAGCCAATATCGATTCCTAATAAATGGGAATGTATGTTCATATGTTCGGGAAAATCCCCAGCCTCCTTTTGTCTTCTAATCTGTATATGGCACCGTTTACTGTAACACAAAATAAAAAAGAATACAATTTGCAGAGGCGTAAAAAATCGGTTAAGATTTGGGTTACAGTTCGCAGGGCGGGGAATCCGGCATAAATTTGGGCGTCAAGCTCGCTTGAAAGCCCAAATTTATGCCGGATTCCCCATCAGGCGGACGCCTGATGCTTCTTGCCCGTCAAAGACGGGCAAGAAGATGCCCCCATGAACAGTAACGAACAGTAACTATGTATGGCTCCCATTTACCACAATCTGTTTGACAAAACCCCGGTCAGAAACTATAATGATAACGAAAGAAAAAACCAGAGAAAAGGAGGCGGCACGAATGGACGGTGGTCCTGCGTATTCCATAGACGCGGATGACATACGAATGCAGAAGCCTGTACTGTCGTTTCCGGGAATCCGGCGGCGTATCTGATTTCGGATAAGCATTTTTTCCCTTTTCCGGATGCAGTGCAGGTGAAGTCTGCATGGCAAAAGGCATTTTGCCACAGAACGGGAGAGGAAAGGAGAAAAGCGATGATTCGGATTTTTAAGACAGAAGAAGGAACCATTCACCAGAAAGATGAGGCGGAGAGCGGCTGCTGGATTGCTCTGACAGACCCTACTGCCACAGAGATATTAGAGATTGCAAACCGGTATGACATTGACCCGGACCATGTGAAGGCGCCGCTGGATGAGGAGGAGAGGTCCCGTATTGAAAACGAGGACCACTACAGCCTGATTCTGGTGGATATTCCTGTGCTTGAGGAGCGGAATGAGAAGGACTGGTATGTGACCATTCCTCTTGGCATCATCACCACGGAGGAGGCCATTATAACCGTATGTCTGGAGGATACACCGGTTCTGACTGCCTTTATGGACGGGCGGGTGCGGGATTTTTACACCTATATGAGGACCCGGTTTATTCTGCAGATTTTATATAAAAATGCCTCCTTGTATCTGCAGTATCTGCGGATGATTGACAAAAAGAGCGAGGTGGTGGAGCGGGAGCTTCACAAGTCTCAGAAGAACCGGGAGCTGATTGAGCTTTTGGAGCTGGAGAAAAGCCTGGTTTATTTTACCACCTCCCTCCGGTCCAATGAGGTGGTGTTTGAGAAGCTTCTGAAGAATGAGAAAATCAAGAAATATCCGGAGGATACTGAGCTTTTGGAGGATGTAATCATTGAGAACAAGCAGGCGATTGAGATGGCGAATATTTACAGCGGCATCTTAAGCGGAACCATGGATGCTTTTGCCTCGGTGATTTCCAACAATCTGAATATTGTCATGAAATTTCTGGCAACCATTACCATTGTTATGTCCATTCCTACCATGGTGGCCAGCTTTTACGGCATGAATGTGAACCCGGCAGGCATGCCCTACGCTCAGAGCCTGTATGGTTTTTGGGTGGTCCTTGGGTTTGCGGTGGTGCTGTCCCTGATCGTGGCAATGATTTTTTCTAAGAAAAACCTGTTTTAAAGAAAGGGCTGCAGATGAAATTTTTTTATGAATTTGAGAGAAAGTACTACAAGTATGCCATTCCCAATTTGATGTATTACATTGTGATTCTGTATGCAGTGGGACTGGCAGTCTATGTGGTAAATCCTGTGATGTACTGGAATATTTATGGGAATTATCTTTCTCTGGACGGAAGGGCAATTCTCCACGGGCAGATCTGGAGGCTTGTGACCTTTTTGATTTTCCCTCCCTCCTTTGGAATGTTCCGGTTTACCAGCATTTTTTTCGGCATTATTGCCCTGTTCATGTATCACAGCCTGGGGCAGACCCTGGAAAATGTGTGGGGAGCTTTCCGGTTTAATGTGTTTTTCTTTATGGGGATGCTTGCCCAGGCGCTGGCCTGTATCCTTGGATATGTGGTTTTTAAGCAGGACTGGATGCTGACCACCGGATTTTTAAACTCATCCATTTTCCTGGCATTTGCCATGTATTTTCCGGATGTTCAGTTTTTGATGTTCTTTGTGCTTCCGGTAAAGGCCAAATGGCTGGCTGTGGCAGAGTGTGCAGTATATTTGTACAGCTTTGTGTTTGGGACAGCGGCAACCCGGTGCGAGTTGGTGGTGTCTCTGGCCAATGTGCTTGTGTTCTTTTTGATGACCAGGAATTTTAAGAGATTTGCCCCAAAGGAGGTAAAAAGAAAAAAGACGTTTCAGAAGGAGGCAAAGATCCTTCCCAAAGGAGCCACCCGCCATCGCTGCGCTGTGTGCGGCAGAACGGAAAAGGATGGGGAGGAGCTGGAATTCCGGTATTGCTCCAAATGTGAGGGCAGCTATGAATATTGTCAGGAGCATCTTTATACTCATAAGCATGTAAAGAAGGATGCTTCCGGCTGAATTATAATGGAGGACAGGATGAAAAAGACGAAGATTATTTGTACTATGGGGCCAAACAGTGATAATCCTGAGGTGATGAAGGCTCTGATTCTGGGCGGAATGGATGTGGCCCGGTTTAATTTCTCCCATGGAACCCATGAGGAGCAGAAGGCAAGACTGGATCTTTTGAAGAACATGCGGGAGGAGTTAGGCATTCCGGTGGCAGCCCTTTTGGATACCAAGGGGCCGGAGATCCGCACCGGACTGGTGGAAGGCGGAGGAAAGGTGACGCTCACAGAAGGCCAGGAGTATATTCTGACCACCAGGGAGCTGGAGGGCAATGAGAAAATCGGCCATATTAATTACAGCGGCCTTGCAGAGGATGTGGAGCCGGGAAACCGGATTTTGATTGACGACGGACTGATTGAGCTTTTGGTTCAGGAGGTAAAAGGAGAGGATATCATCTGCAAGGTGATTAACGGCGGCGAGCTGGGCCAGAGAAAAGGGGTCAATGTGCCTGGAGTGAAGATCAAGCTTCCGGCCCTGACAGACAAGGACAAAGAGGACATCCGGTTTGGCATTGAACAGGGCTTTGATTTTATTGCTGCCTCCTTTGTGCGGACGCCGGATGCCATAGAGGAGATTAAGGATATTTTAAAAGAGGCCGGGTCCACCATGCAGGTGATTGCAAAGATTGAGAATGCAGAGGGCATGGAGAATCTGGACCGGATTATCGCGGCCAGTGACGGGATTATGGTCGCCAGAGGAGACCTGGGCGTGGAGATTCCCCCGGAGCAGGTTCCCCATGTCCAGAAAACCATTATCCGCAAGTGCAATATGGCCTGCAAGACCGTAATCACAGCCACTCAGATGCTGGATTCCATGATCCGCAATCCCCGTCCCACCAGGGCAGAGGTGACGGATGTGGCCAATGCGGTTTATGACGGTACGGATGTGGTCATGCTGTCCGGAGAGACAGCGGCTGGCAAATATCCGGTGGAGGCCCTGAAGATGATGGTGCAGATCTGCGAAGCGTCCGAGAAATATCTGGACACAGCAGCATACCGCCAGAGACGGGTGTCAGCTGAGCATGCCACCAATATTTCCAATGCTGTGTGCTATTCCACTGTGTCCACAGCCCATAACCTTCATGCCAAGGTGATCATTGCCCCCAGTATCACAGGATATACCACCCGGCTTCTGTCCAAATGGAGGCCCGGAGTACAGGTGATCGGGCTGTCTCCCAGCGCTTCCGCGGTCCGCCAGATGCAGATTTACTGGGGAGTGAAGCCTTATCAGGCAAAGCGGGCTGAGTCCACGGATGTGCTCATTGAGTCCTCTCTGGATCTTTTGAAGGAAAAGGCGGTCATTGAGGATGGAGATGTGGTGGTGGTGACAGCTGGGGTTGTAAACCGCATCAGCCGCAACAAACCAGCCACACACACAAATATTATGCGGATTATTGAGGTGGACTAAAGAACTATGGAAAAGAGACCATTTGTGACAAAACAACAGCTGGAGAACATTGTGCGGCAGTATCCCACTCCTTTTCATCTGTATGATGAGAGGGGGATTCGGGAGAATGCGGCAAAGCTTCGGGAAGCTTTTTCCTGGAATCCGGGATTTAAAGAATACTTTGCAGTGAAGGCAACGCCAAACCCTTATATTTTAAAAATATTAAAGGAATGCGGCTGCGGCACAGATTGTTCCTCTGCCACAGAGCTGATGCTGTCAGATGCAGTGGGGCTGTCTGGAAGAGACATAATGTTTTCCTCCAACAATACTCCAAAAGGGGAGTTTAAACAGGCAAATGATTTGGGGGCCATCATCAATCTGGATGACATCACTCACATCGCCAGTGTGGAGGAGGAGCTGGGGGGGATTCCCGCAGTCATTTCCTGTCGGTACAACCCGGGAGGCGTCTTTGAAATCAGCAATGGAATCATGGACAATCCAGGAGAGGCCAAATACGGCATGACCTTTGAACAGCTGGCAGAGGCTTTTCGCGTATTGAAGGAAAAAGGGGCCAGAGAGTTGGGAATCCATGCGTTTCTTGCCAGCAATACCGTGACCAATGACTATTACCCCATACTTGCCAGGGTACTTTTTGAGACAGCAGTCAGACTGAAGGAGAAGACTGGCATTGCGCCAAAGTTTATCAATCTGTCCGGGGGCGTGGGAGTGGCCTACCGTCCGGACCAGACGCCCAATGACATAGGCATCATCGGAAAGGGCGTACACAAGGACTATGAGGAGGCACTGACCCCGGCAGGCATGGGAGATGTGGCCATCTTCACAGAGCTGGGGCGGTTTATGCTGGCTCCCTACGGATGTCTGGTGACAACCGCGATTCATGAGAAGCACACCTACAAGGAATATATCGGGGTGGATGCCTGTGCCGTGGATTTGATGCGTCCTGCCATGTACGGCGCGTACCATCATATTACAGTGGCAGGGAAGGAGGACGCTTCCTGTGACTGCATGTATGATGTGACAGGTTCCTTATGTGAGAATAATGACAAGTTTGCCGTGGACCGGATGCTGCCAAAGATTGACATGGGAGATCTGCTGGTGATCCATGATACTGGGGCCCACGGATATTCCATGGGATATAATTACAATGGAAAGCTGCGGTCTGCAGAGCTTCTTTTGAAGGAGGACGGCACTGTGGAGCAGATCCGTCGGGCTGAGACCCCGGGAGATTATTTTGCTACCCTGGAGGCCTGTGAGATGATGAAAAAGTATCTGTGACAGCCTGTTAGTGTCACAGAAAGTATGCTGCTTTTGCCATGAGAGGCGAAAACCCTATAAAATATCAGAAAAACCAAAGGAGATTAGGATAAAATGAAACTAGGCATCGTTATATATGAGGCTGATTCATGTAAATCCATATATCTCCATAAAACGGCTTGAAGGTTGATAAATACTAGGGTTGAGGACAAT
>CATLIJ010000058.1 GCA_949948825.1 uncultured Clostridiaceae bacterium | reverse complement strand
ATCAGGAGACAAACCGCCTGGAGACCTTTTCCATGAAAACTGCTTCCAATCAAACGGTGAGTCGGGATGTAATGGTGTCCCGTCATATCAGAGATTTAGAGATTCCCTGGCTGGTTACAGCAGAATTGCTGGAGCGGGATCAGATTGCAGTGGAATTTTCAGAGAAAGTGGAGGGGGCAGAGGTGCCTTCTCACTACATTCTCACCAGACAGGAGCCGGAAAAAAAAGAGAAGAAAAACAAAGATAAAGACAAAGATTCAAAAAACAAGGATTCAAGGGATAAGGAGTCAGAGGATAAGGACAAAGACGAGGATTCTGGCAAGGACAGCCCGGATGAAACGATTATCACCGTGTTAAGCGTCAGTGTGGATAAAGAGATTCCAAACCGGATGATTTTGTCTTTTTCAGAAGAATTAAAGCCTGGAACCTATACCCTAGGCTGTGTGGATATTTTTGACTGTTCCATGGAGAAGAACAAAGTGACCAATGAGGTGGAGCTGGAAGTGGAGCAGCTGCCATTGGGAGAACGGATCTTTCATCTCATCAGGGAATGGTACTGGATTGGTTTGATTCTGATTGCCGCAGTCCTGATTGCTGTGATTGTACACAGCTACCGGAAGGTAAAACGGGGACAAGGTGTGGTGTACATAGACGGAAAGCCAGTGATGGCTTCTGAGGTGGAAATCCATAAGCATATTGCAATTCAGGAACAAAAGGGAAAGGAATTTCATCTGCGAATCAGCGTCAAGGGACAGAGGCCGGAGGATCTGATGCTTTACATGAATGAGAGCTTTATTGTGGGAAGAGCTCAGATGTGTAATCTGTATTTTGATGATAAACGAATGTCCAGACAGCATTTTGCCCTGGAATGGGATGGACAATATATGTATGTGACAGATCTGGAGACAACCAATGGAACAGCAGTGAACAAGGTTCCCATTCACGAGAGAAGGCGTCTGCAGCAAAACGACGTGATTTCAGCTGGTTCCGTGGAGTTTGCTGTCCGGTGGTAAGCAAAATGGAGGAAAATATGGCAATTACAGATCAGAATCTCATGTGTCCGGACTGTTTTTCTTTTCAGTATATGGATGGAAGATGCCGGAAATGTGGTTATGTACACAGGAATGATCTGGAGGGGACCAGAACGCTTCTTCCGGGAGTTTTGTTAGGAAACCGATACCGGATTGGAAGGGTTCTTGGGATTGGCGGGTTTGGAATTACATACAAAGCCTTTGACAATTTGTATGAGGAAATTTGTGCAATCAAGGAATTTGCCCCTTCAGGAATGACCTACCGGAGAACCGGGGAGAATGGCCTGAATCTGGTAAGCTCTTCAGAGAGGGAACATTTTGACCATGGAAAAAGACGGTTTTTGGATGAGGCTGAGACACTGAAACGGCTTCAGAATATTTCGGCAGTGGTCCAGGTAAGGGAATGTTTTCAGGAAAATGGCACTGCTTATTTTTCTATGGAATATCTGGATGGAACAAATTTAAAAAAGGTGATTCGAACCACAGGCGGAAACATCGCCTGGAATGATGTGACAGATATTATCGTTCAAATCGGCGCTGCATTGGATGTGATTCACAATACCACAGGGATTCTTCACCGGGATATCAGTCCGGAGAATATTTACTTAAAGCAGGATGGGGGAGTAAAGCTTATTGATTTTGGCAGCGCAAGACAGCTTACCAGGGATGAGCGATGTGACTTTTCTGTGGAATACAAACATGGGTTTGCACCTCCGGAGCAGTACAGCCGCAATGGAAATCAGGGGCCTCATACAGATGTGTATGCTTTGGCCAGCACCTATTATTATGCTTTGACCGGGGTGATGATTCCGGATGCCATGGACCGTTTGGGAAATAAAGCTTATGTGCCTCTTCATCAGATGAGACAGGAAATTCCCATGTCTGTGTCCCAGGCAGTGGACCAGGCCCTTGCTCTGGATTACCGGCAGAGAACAAAGACTGCCAGGGAATTTATTCAGGGCATTGCTGGAAACCAGGCAGCAGAGCCAATGCCAGAGGAACCAAAGGAAAAGAAGAATCAGCCGTTCCTTGAGATTGTTTCCGGAAGCTATCAGGGAGTCCGGTGGAATCTTCCGGCAGGCACTATCATTCGTATTGGCCGGTCTGTAAAGGTCAGCAATATTGTAATATCCGGAGAAAAGGCCATCAGCAAAGAGCATTGCAGGCTCTGTTATGATGAGGGGAAAAATGAGTTTTTGCTGACCGATGTTTCAAAAAATGGTGTTTATGTGCAAAATCAGCGGCTGGTTCCCAACCAGGAATACCGCTATGCGCCCAATCAGCAGATTTCTCTGGCAGGATCTGTATGCACCATCCTTTTGGGGGTAACGAATGAATAGAAAAAATATTATTTCCATACAGACGAAAAATTCCGGCAGGCAGATTGCGGCCGCAGCGGACAGTATTTTAGGAAGCCGGAAGGAGCAGCAGGATTTTGCAGGGCTGGTTGTGGAAAATAATCAGGCTCTGGCAGTAGTCTGTGATGGCATGGGTGGTCTGGAGGGCGGCGCTCTTGCCAGCAGCAGAGCAGTGGAGCTTTTGGTTTCCGATTATCAGGAGCAAAGGCCAGAGGCTGGCTTTACCGAATTTTTGTCAAAAGAAGCCATAAAGATGGATCAGTGTGTGGCTATGCAGACCAATCAGGAAGGAACTCTTCTGAGGGGAGGCTGTACCATGGCAGCAGTGATTGTATCCGACGGGCTGCTTTATTGGCTGTCTGTGGGGGACAGCCGTATTTATGTGCTTCGGGGAGATTCTATGGTTTTAGTCACCAGAGACCACAATTATCTTCGGGAGCTGGAGGAAGCCCTGGGGAGAGGAGAGATCACAAAGGATTATTATGAAAGCGAGCTTCTGACCAAGCGGACAGATGCTCTGACCAATTATATTGGAATGGGAGGCATCCGGCGGATGGAGCGGAATGCCAATCCATTGGAGCTGATGGATGGAGACATGATCTTACTTTGCAGCGATGGTTTATACAAACGCCTGGAGGAAGATCAGATTAAGGCAATGATTGTGGACAATCAAATCAGTGTTCAGGTGGCGGTCCGTCGTCTGAACCGGATGGTTATGGATTTGACGGTCAAGGGGCAGGACAATACAACTGTGATTTTGATTCAATACCATGCTCCGTCAGAACCATTGCAATATCAAAAGATACAGGAGGAAGGGTAAAATGGCGCGGTGTTATCAATGTATGAAGGAGTATCCGAATGGATATGACATATGTCCTCATTGCGGTTACGATCAGACCAGTGAAGCAGCAAACCTGTATTACCTTCCGGCAGGAACCGTTCTTGGTCAGGGACGCTACCTGGTAGGCAAGGCAGTCAATGCAGGAGGATTTGGCATTGTGTATCGGGTATGGGATCAGACCTTTTCCAAAATGGTTGCCATCAAGGAGTACTTTCCCAGCGCTATTGCCACAAGGATTCCAGGAACCACAGAAGTCCGGGTTCACTCAGAGAAGAACATTCGGGAATATGAAGGAGGAAAAGAACGGTTTTTAAGCGAAGCCAGAAGAGTGGCCAAATTTCAGGCGAATCCCAATGTGGTGGATGTATATAATTTTTTTGAGGAAAATCACACTGCCTACATGGTGATGGAGTTTATGGATGGCATGACCTACAAGCAATATATCCGTCAGCAGGGAGGGAAGGTAAAGCCACAGACAGCAGTTATGGTTGCTTTGTCTGTGCTGGATGCTCTTTCCGAGGTTCACCGGGAAAAAATCGTCCATCGGGATATTAATCCCAACAATATTTTTATATGCAAGGACGGCAAAGTAAAACTGTATGATTTTGGCGCCGCGCGGCTGGAGGCTACAGATATGACAACCATTCTGACCCCTTGCTATGCACCTCCGGAGCAATATATTACCAATGGAAGACAGGGACCCTGTACGGATTTGTATTCTGTAGGAGCTACCATGTATTTTGCTCTGACCGGGGTGAAGCCCCAGGAATCCACAGACCGGGTTCAGAAGGATCTCCTGGAGCCTCCGTCCAGGCTGGACCCGGAGATTCCGGAGAATATGAGCAACGCAGTGATGCGGGCTATGGCAGTAAAGGAGGAAATCCGTTTTCAGACAGCAGATCAGTTTAAAAAGGCCCTGACTGAGGGAAAGGTCCTGGATGTGCAACGGGAGATTGCCCGGAGGAGAAAAGTGCGCCTCATTCAGGTTGCCTCTCTTTTTCTGATTCTGGGAGCTGTGGGCGGGGCTGCTGCATTGCGTATTAAATCCCAGCGGGATGCCTCCTCCCTTCAGCCAGCTACCCTTCAGGTGTGGGTGGCGGCAGATGAAAATGATACAACGGACGGAATCCTGGCAAAGGATCGTTTTCAGAATATGACTCTGGCCTTTCAGGAGGATTACCAGATCCAATGTGAGGTAACGGAGATATCTGCCAAAGAATATGGTGAGAAAATCAATGAAGCAGCAGCAAATCAGAAGCTTCCGGATGTGTTTGACAGCACTTATCTGGACAAAACCTATCTGAATCAGCTGGAGCCTTTGGAGGAAACGCTCCGCCTGATGGAAGATCCTTCAGACTGGTATTATTTAGAGGATTATGAAGTTTTGTTTACGGATAAAAAGCAGATGCCTCTCTGTTTTCAGCTTCCGTTGGTATTTGTGAGGACAGGAGCAGGGGAGGACGGGGATAATATACCAAAGGAGATCACAGGGCTTGAGGCTTTGGAAGACAAGGAAGGAAACTATTCTTATGTGGTTAAGCCGGAGGATTCCATGCTCTATGAGGAGATGTTTGGGAAGGATTGTCAGAAGAAGGCAGAGGAGGGAGATTATCAGGCATTTCTTCAGGGAGATGTAAAATATTATCTTTCTGATACCAGTGATTATCAGATGCTGTATGAGCAAATTCCAGGACAGTTTCAGGTAATCTATGTGGGAAAAGATCTGGGGAAGGGGCGTCTGGATCATCTGTGGAGTGTCAATGGAGGGTCTGGAAAACAGGAGAAAAAGGCAGCCCAATGGCTGATTTATTATATGCTGTCAGATACAGCTCAAAACGAGCTGACAGTGAAGAGTCTGGAGGGAATTCCTCTGAATAAGATGATTTTTGAGAAGGTGTTTTTGGAGGCTTATGGGGGAAATCTGACGGAGCTGAAGGAGCGGGTGAGTTCTGCGGTTCCGGGAAACAGGCAGGGTGAGTGATGGAGGTTCAAAACAGAGAGAGTTTGAAAAGAGAGGCAGTGCCAGAGGGAGTACTCCTGGTGATTACTGCCGGGGGGATGGCAGTGGATTATCCCCTTGGGCGTTTTGGAAAGAACAGGATTCGTATTGGCAGGACTCCTGGGAGCAATGAGATTATTCTGGACAGCAAGGTGGTCTCCCATGAACATGGCGTTTTGACGATTCAGGGGAATTGTATTTTTTATCAGGATTTGAGGAGCAGCAATGGCACCTATGTAGATGTTTTGCGAAATAAGAGGTACTTAAAGGATTGTGATGCAAGGGTAGAGCTGCGGGATGGAATGGTTCTGAACATTGGCGGTGTGGGAAAAAGAGATGGAGTTTATCTTTTATATTCTCTCTGCCTTCCTAATGAGGCGTGGCAGAGCATCCGGATGAACCGGAAAAGGCTGGTTATGGGGCGGGCGTCTGGCAATGATATTGTTCTTTCTCATCCGGCAGTTTCCAGAGTCCATGCAGCAATAGAGCCGGCAGAGGGCGGTTATGAGCTGGTGGATGTAAGCGGGCGGAATGCTGTTCTTGTAAACGGAAGGCCCTTAAGGGGGCGGGGGTGTCTGAGGGAATGTGACATTATTCAGATTCTGACTTACCAGATGATTTACATACAGGATCAGATATTTTACAAGACAACTTCAGAAGGAATCAGTCTTGTGGTAAAGCATTTGGGAAAGATTGTGGGAAGCAGCGCGAAACCAAAGGAGCTTCTCCATGACGTGAATCTTCAGATTGAGAGCAATGAATTTGTGGCTATTATCGGAGGATCTGGCGCGGGAAAGACCACATTGATGAATGCGATCAGCGGGTTTGACCGTAGCATCACAGGAAAGGTTTACTGTAATGGCATGAGCCTGCTTCATAATTTCAAGTATTTAAAAGCAATTATAGGCTATGTGCCTCAGGAGGATATCATCTATGAAAATCTGACACTCCGTCGGATGCTGGAATATACGGCAAAGCTGAAACAAGCAGATTGACAGTGTTCTTGAAATGGTGGAGCTGAAGCCACAGGCAGACACCTTTATCCGCAAACTGTCTGGGGGACAGAAGAAGCGTGCCAGTATTGCAGTGGAGCTGCTGGGAGATCCAAGACTGTTCTTTCTGGATGAACCAACCTCTGGCCTGGACCCAGGTACCGAGCAGAATTTGATGAGGACTTTAAGCCGTCTGGCAAAAACTCAGAAAAAAACGATTATTATGGTGACTCATACCATACAAAATCTGGATTTGTGCGACAGGATTATTCTGATGGGAACCGGGGGAAGATGCTGTTTTTCCGGCACTTTGCAAGAGGCAAAAATGTTTTTTGACACAGAGAATCTGGCAGATGCCTATAATATTGTCTCCGCAGATTCCAAATCCTGGGAGCGGGAATTTACAAAATTTCAAAAAAAGGATTATGAAATACAGGAAGCGGTTGGGGAAGCCACAGACGCCATAAAAAGCCGACTGAGGAAAAGCTCCGGACTTCGTCAGTGGCTGATTCTGGTTTTGCGGTATATGGAGCTGATTAAAAATGATGTGATGAGGCTGGCAATACTCATTTTACAGCCAGTGATTATTGGACTTTTGCTGTACATTGTGTCAGATGAAAATGTATTTGAAGTGTATGAAAATACAAAAACCATGATGTTTTCTTTGTGCTGTTCCGGCATATGGATCGGGCTGTTTAATTCCATTCAGGAAATCTGCAAGGAGAGGAACATTTTAAGAAGGGAATACATGACCAATTTGAAGCTGCCGGTATATATGTTTAGTAAGTTTTTTGTCCAGGCAATCATTGGGTTTGTTCAGGCTGTTTTATTGTCAGGCTCTTTCCTTGCAGCAGTGGCAAAGGATGGGCCGGGAATTTTTTTTGACAGCTATAGCTTTGAGATGATTTTTACGGTTTGGATTGTGATTCTTGTGTCAGAGGCTCTTGGATTTTTGGTTTCTGCCAATGCCAAATCAGGGGATAAGGCTATGGTTGCAGCTCCGTTTCTGCTGATTGTGCAGCTATTGTTTTCCGGAATTTTGTTTAAGCTGGAAGGGGTGGGAGAGTGGATTTCTTATGGAACCGCGAGCCGGTGGACAGTGGAGGCATTGGGAAGTATTGTGGATCTCAATGAACTTCCTCTGCGGATGCAGTCAGAATACCCCATGATTGAGCATGAGGCGGAGGAATTTTTTGAAGCAACAGCCAGCCACCTTAAGACATGCTGGGGAATCCTTGCAGGTATGACGGTTTTGCTTCTGACAGTCAGCATATGGAGCCTTCGGCGGCTTCCAAAGGATACCAGATAAGGAGAGCAGCTATGAAAAAATGTCTGAACTGTATGTCGGAAATGGCAGGAAAAGACGAAATCTGTGCTTTATGCGGGTGGGACGGACAGGATAATGAGGAGGGATGTCTGCCAGCCGGGACGATTTTACAGGGACGTTATATTATTGGAACCTGCAGAAAAATCCGGATCGCTGATATTCAGTATATTGCCTGGGATGCGCTGTTTTCCAGGAAGGTGTATGTGATGGAATATTTTCCTTCTCAAATTGCGGAGCGTTATGATTCCGAGGAGCTTTTGGTGGAGGAATGCGATCAGGAGCTTTTGGAGCAGGGGGTAAGGTGTTTTCTGGAACAAAAGGACAAATTAATTTTGATGGATCAGATTCACGGGCTTTTGAATGTACTGGCCGGATTTCAGGCCAACCGCACTGCTTATATGATTTTAGAATATCCGGGAGAGAAGACGCTGGAAGATGTGCTGCGAACAGAGGGCCCCTGGGGTTTGTCAAAAACGGAAAGACTGTTAAAGAATCTGGTCCGTCCTCTTATGGCAGCATATCAGAGCAAAATGATTCACGGACAGTTGTCAGCAGACTGCTGTTACCTGACCATGCAGGGAAATTTTAAGATTGGTTTTTTTAATGAAGCGTTGTATGTCACAGAATTGGAGGAGGAGAGCGTCCGGTGTACCATGGATTGTTTTGAGCTGGCCCACATCGCAGGAGCTGCTCTTACCGGGATTGATCTTTGGGAGAGCCAGCCTGTGGACGACAGTCTGGAGATATTGGAGGAAGAAGTGCCTTCCTGTGCCATAAATGCGCTGGTAGATGCGTTAAGTGAGGACGTCTCCTGGCGAATCGAATCTCCGCAGGAGTTTTTGGACCGTTTTACGGATGAGGTGACAGTGGAGTTTCCGGAAACCAGAAGGAATCATAAAAAGAAAAATTAAGGAGAGGCAATATGAATCTGACGAAATGTAACAATGGACATTATTATGATGCGGACAAATATCCCAGCTGTCCCCATTGTGTTGGCGGCGGCAGCACGGATGATGATGTGACAGTAAATATGGAACAGACTGGCGCTGGATTTGGAAATACTTCGGGAAACAGTCAGACTGTAGGTTTTTGGGAACCTTCACAGAGTTCTGCTTCGGTTTCTCAAGCTTCTGTAACCGTAGGGCCGGGAAGCGGTCCGGTATCTCTGAAACAGGCAGTGAGTGCTGCTGCCGCTGTTCCGGTGAATGTACAGCGGGAGGAAGATGAGGAGAAGACCGTAAGTTATTATGGCGGTGTTCTGGAGACAGAACCAGTGGTGGGATGGCTGGTCTGTATCGAAGGAAAACAGCTGGGCAAGGCTTTTGAACTGAAAAACGGTAAAAATTTTATCGGCCGTTCTTCACAGATGGATGTGGTTCTGGAAGGAGATGCCAATGTTTCCAGAGACCGTCATGCCATTGTCACGTATGAGCCAAAGGGGAGAGCATTTTTTGCCCAACCGGGAGAGTCAAGAGAATTGTTTTATGTAAATGGCCAAGTGGTTCTGATGAATGTGGTGCTGCAGCACAAAGATATTCTTTCTGTGGGCAAGACTCAGCTGATGTTTGTCCCTTTATGCGGTCCGGATTTTTCCTGGGATGAGATGAAAAAACAGTGATCATGCCATCAGAGGGAGGATAGGTCATGAAGCGTTTATGTTTGGGCTGTATGGGGTATTATGATGACCAGTTTGATGTTTGTCCCCATTGCGGCTTTATACAGGGGACACCTTCCCAGGAAGCTTATCACATGGAGCCAGGAGTTGTGCTCCACGACCGGTATCTCATTGGGCGGGTGCTTGGCTCTGGCGGTTTTGGAATTACTTATCTGGGTTATGATAAGACCCTGGACAAAAAGGTGGCAATCAAAGAGTATTTTCCCACAGAGTTTGCCACCCGTATGCAGAGCCAGACCATGGTGACGGTTTTTTCCGGAGAAAAGGAAGAACAATTTGTCACAGGGATGAAAAAGTCTCTGGATGAAGCCAGACGGCTGGCAGAATTTCAGCAGACGCCTGGAATTACACAGGTTTTTGACTTCTTTGAGGAAAATAATACTGCTTACATTGTCATGGAATTTCTGGAGGGGGAGACTCTGAAGGAAAAACTGAAGCGGGATGGCATTATGACTGTGGAAGATGCTCTGCCGATTGTGTTTGCTGTGCTGGGAGCTTTAAAGACAGTTCATGCAAAAGAGATCATTCACCGGGATATTGCGCCGGACAATATTTATTTGCTGAAAAGCGGGGAGGTAAAGCTGCTGGATTTTGGGGCTTCCAGACAGGTTACGGGAACCCACAGCAAGTCTTTGACTGTAATGCTTAAACCGGGCTATGCGCCGGTGGAACAGTATCAAAGCGGCGGGGATCAGGGGCCGTGGACTGATGTGTATGCTCTGGCGGCCACTTTTTATAAGATGATTACCGGAAAACGGCCGCCGGATTCCACAGAGCGCTGGACAAAGGATACTTTGAAGGAACCGTCTAAACTGGGGATTAAAATTGACAAGAATATGGAAAATGCCCTGATGAATGCACTTCATGTCCGCCAGGAGGACCGGACGAAGAGCGCACAGGAGTTTGAGGAAGCCTTAAATTCCACCAATGTGGCAAGAACACAGGCCACAGTGGAGAAAAGCGATATGGGGCGGTGGCCGCTGTGGGTAAAAATCCTTGGAGCGGCAGCCAGTGTATGTGTGCTGGTGATCGTGGGACTTACGGCAGCCGGGGTGTTGGATCTTCCCTTTACCATGAACGGAGGTCTGGTACAGCAGGAGGGAACCGTGTGGGTGCCGAACCTAATCAATATGTCTCAGGCAGATGCCAAGAACCGGGCAGAGGCTTTGGGACTGAAGTTTCAGGTGGGAGGCACAGAAGCTTCCGATACGGTTATGAAAGGGTATGTGCTGGGACAGACGGATGAAAAGGGCAATAAAGTAGGTCCTGGGGATATGCTGGAAAATGGAGCGGTGATTCAGGTTACAATCAGCTCAGGAAATGGAAAGGTGATTCTGCCAGATGTGCTGTGGATGGACCAGGAGATGGCATTGGGCCAGCTGGAGGAGTTGGGGCTGGTGGCTGTCAATGAGGAGGTGGATACAGATACCTGGGCCATGGAAGGGACCATTACTGGAGTGAAGATGGATGGGGAGCTTCTGAAGACAGACGGGGAAGAGGAGGTGCAGGTGGATGAGGACGCGGTTCTGACCCTGATGGTGGCACAAGGGCAGGCTGCGCCGGATTCTTCGGAGCAGACTGTCCCGGATTTAAAAGGGATTTCTCAGGAGGAAGGGTATAAGCTCTTAAAAGATAAGGGCTTTTTCCTGGAAAAGGTTTCCTATGAAAATGACCGGGAAACGCCCAAAGGGGAGATTTTGTCCCAGGAGCCTGAGGCAGGAAAAGAAGCTGCAAAGGACCGGGTGGTAAAAGTATTTGTAAGTGCAGGGCCGAAAAAGGTGATGCTTCCGGATGTGGTGAACATGGAGGAGAATGAGGCCAGAGCGCTGCTGGAGGGACTGGGCATTGTGGCTGCAGCTGGCAGCGGAGTGTACAGCGATACCGTAGAACAGGGTCGAGTGGTTTCTCAAAGTGTGGCGTCCGGCGAGGTGCCAGAAGGTACAGAGGTGGTTTTGGAGGTCAGTCTTGGACAGCAGCCGCCGGAAACGACCAGAGCGCGGACGAATAATCAGCAGAGGAATAATAATACGAATCAGAGGAATCAGGGGAATCAGGGGGCGCAGAGTCAGACCGCGGCGCCGCCTCCACAGACGCAGGCAGCGCCGCCGCCGACCGAAGCCCCGGCACCGCCGCCGACTGAGGCCCCAGCACCGCCGCCTACTACGGCTGCGCCTGCAAATCCGTTTGTGGATTATCGGAATAATG
>CATLIJ010000057.1 GCA_949948825.1 uncultured Clostridiaceae bacterium | reverse complement strand
GCCTTCACCGGGGCTGGATGACCCAGTGGGGCTCCTGCGACTTAGGGGAGCAGGGCTACAGTCCCATTGAGATTATCCGAAATTTTTACGGCGATAACATGTATATTAACACTGCGGAAGAAATCTCCGGCATTCCGGCCTCCTGGCCTGGTTACAACCTGACTCTTGGCAGCTCCGGTCAGAAGGTCCGCCAGGTACAGGAACAGCTGCGCACCATTGCCTCCATCTATTCTGCCATTCCGGATGTGATTCCAGACGGAATCTTTGGCCCTGCCACTGCAGCTGCTGTAAAGACCTTTCAGTCTGTGTTTGGATTGCCTCAAACTGGCGTCATTGATTTTGCCACCTGGTATAAGATTTCTCATATCTATGTGGCAGTGTCTGGGATTGGTGAGTTATATGGGTAAGGAATATCCTTTTTAAAACTCACCCATCAGATTCAGTGAAGCAGAATGTCACTTTATCATAAATATCATAAAACACAACCTCTGGAGGGAGAGCACGGAAGAATAGCTCTCCCTGACGGAAGCCTGAGGCAAAGACCGCAAGGCACATAAATACAAAATTTTTTAGAAAGCTCCATGCACTCCTTAAAAGCCATTCTCTCTGCTATCCCTTATCCATCTTTTTTAACCTGTCATACAGTATTTCTTCTTCTCCTGTTGAAAGAGTGACTTTCTTCTTATAAAGCAAAGTCCATAATGCCTGATTCTTTGTATAATCCATTTTATCCTGTGGGAAAAATGAACGACAAAAATATCTTCCTTCCTCTCCTTTCCCTGTCAGGAACAAAAAAATATTTCTTCCTTCTGCATTGTTTTTCATAATATAATCCGCTTTAATAACTGAATAAACATTGAGTTTCCTGTTGTACTTAAAGATCGTATCATTGCTGTCAATCATGTTTTCCAGAAGCGGGAACATATCTACCCTGTCTGCAATCCTGTAATACAGATCGGATGACTGGATCTGTTCTGCCGTTATCCGACGTTCCCTTATTGCATCAAATATTTTTCCCCTGTCATGGGCTAATTCTGGTCTGTCTGTCAGATATTGAAATCCCATCAAATGGAAGCACTCTTTTTTGTCAAAATTTATTTGTATTGAAACAGATTTATTTTTTCTTCCCAACACTAAATGGTATTCTTTATCCAGCAGTTTTCCAAAAGCCTCTACGCAGTCATACACATTACGCATCAGACTTACCTCTCTCCCTTTTGAAACAAGAAAAGCCCTGCTTTCGCAGAGCTTTTCCTGACGTTTTCTTTCAACTGCATAGCAGCCTAGCCAGAATGCGGTAAACGTCAAACCCATTCAAAGCTCGTAAGGCACTGCCTTCTGGCACAACACCTTATGTCAATGCTTTGACTGACACTCAAGTTGCCCGTCTTTATTATTATATTACGACAGACACGAAAATATGTCAATCAGTATTTCGAGATAATTGAATGTTATTAATATGTTGTCTGATGTCATATAATCAGTCAACAGAACTCTGGTAAGTAAAATAAGGCAAAAAACTCCTTTGACAAGCTTCTTATTTCATACTATAATAGCTTTTATACAGTTGCATGACAACATACAGACAGGAGATTTCCTTACTATGTCCACTCCAATTCACCAATTGCAGAATTTAATCAATACACATCCGAAAAAAAATATGTCTGACATGATATATGAAAAGATCAGTCAGCTGATTCAAAATGGAGAATTTCCAGAAGGTTATATATTTCCCAATGAAGCTGTTCTCTGTGAACAGCTTTCTGTAGGGAGAAGTACCATTCGGGAAGCTTATAAAGCTTTGGAACTGTCTGGTTATGTCACCCGCACCAAACGGGGGACCATTGTAAACAGCTATTCCGTTATCTTAGAGGCCACTCCCCTAAAGGCAGTAATCCAGGGAACCAGTCCGCAAAATTTCCTTGAGTTTCGTCTGATGCTGGAGGGCCAGGCAGCTGCTCTGGCTGCAGAACGAGCCACTGTGGAAGATATCCGCCAGCTGCAGCAGATTCAAAATCAACTGGCTGCTGCCAGGGAAGGGGGAAACTATGACCAGATTCCTCTTCTTGACCGGAATTTTCATGAATCCATTGCCGGATACACCAAGAATCCTCTGATGATCACAGCCATGGCTGGTATTGCAGAAGCCTGTGAGACAGAAACAAGAGAAAGCTTCTCCAAAATCTCCTCTCTGATGCAGACCCTGGAGCAGATGGTCCGTATGCATCAGTCCATACTGGATGCCATCCGCAACCAGAGTCCCGGTGAGGCCATGACCTGTATGCTCAATCACATAGCTGGCATTTCCTCCTGAACTATTGCATCAAAAAAGCGATTGCATCAAAAAAACGGCTGCAAATACCCTGCAGCCGCTTTTTTCTCCTTCTTTTCATCTTTCTGTCCGGAGTACTATTCTTCCGAAAAACCTTCAATCAACTGAGCAGCCCCGGAGATACAAGGATAATGAGTGTCAAATGCCGCTGCCTCGCTCACTTTAAACCGATAATACTTTCCCCTTCGAATCTGATGGAACACCACCTTCTCGTCAAAGGTCTCCTTCATGGCCTCATTGGCAATCTCCAAAGTGCTCTTTTCCCCATTTTTATCCTCACACTGGAGTAGATAGACCTTGTCTCCATCTGCCTCCATCACCTCTTTATCCACCACCAGCATTTCAGCCATCCAGCTTTCGTATTTTTTCCCTTCCCATGGTTTGTAAATATATAAGACCACAAGAACAGCAACAAGAATCCCCAGGAACAGAAACTTGAGTAAATCCCCGGCACTTTTCCGCTCCCATACGCTCCGGGCATTGTCTGCCCGCTGCCAGTTTGACGATTCCAGCTTGTTATCTTCCCAATCCATACGCTCACTCCCCCAAAAGTCCGGCAAAAAGCTCTGCCGGAATATATGCTTTTACTGCGATTCCGTCCTCCCGGTACTCCTCTGACAAAAGTTCTCCATATTTGCGGATCTGCTGAATCCTTCCCGCCTCTGAATAAGAAAATACCCGCTCAAAATACACATTCTGATTTCTCAAAATGCGTTCCAGAAGGCTTAACAAATCCTCGATCCCCTGACCGGTCCTGGCGGAAATCCTCACCTGATAATCAGAATGCAAATCTCTTGGAAGCTGCTCTTCCTGCCTTTGGTCCATCTTGTTAAATACAGTTACCACAGTCTTGCCATCTGCCCCCAGCTCCCGCAGGGTCTCATAAACCACATGCATCTGCATATCCATCTGAGAGCTGGAGCTGTCTACCACATGAAGAATCAGATCACTATATTTTGCTTCCTCCAACGTGCTTTTAAAAGCTTCTACCAGATGGTGGGGAAGCTTCCGAATAAATCCAACAGTATCAGTCATAAGAAGCTTCTGACCGCTCTCTAGCTCCAGACTCCGGGTGGTTGGGTCCAGGGTGGCAAACAGCTTATCCTCTGCCAGAATTCCTGCATGAGTCAGACGGTTCAAAAGGGTGGATTTGCCTGCATTGGTATATCCCACAATGGCAGCCACCGGCGTATGAGCCCGCTCCCGCTGTTTTCTCTGAACCTCCCGGTGACGTTTTACTGCCTCAAGCTCTGACTTTAACTGGCTGATCCGTTCATGAATCAGCCTTCGGTCCATCTCCAGCTTCTTCTCACCCGGCCCTCTGGTGCCAATCCCTCCGCCCAGACGGGAGAGGGAATTGCGCAGGCCCACCAGACGGGCGGCACGGTATTTTAACTGTGCCAGCTCAACCTGAATATTACCTTCACTGGTAATGGCCCGGGATGCAAAGATGTCCAGAATCACCATGGTCCGGTCCATTACCTTTGTATCCAAAGCTTCCTCCAGATTGCGGAGCTGCGCAGGAGAAAGCTCATCATCACACACCACTCCTGTAGCATTCAGTTCCCAAACCCGCTCCTTGACCTCCTCAAGCTTTCCCTTTCCCAAATAGGTTCCAGGATGAATCTTTTCCCGGTTCTGAAGAATCTTATCCACCGTTACAGCTCCGGCAGTATCCACCAGATCCTCCAGCTCCTCCAAAGAGGCTGCTGCATCTGTCCCTTCCTCCGTTCCCACGGCAATCAGGATCACCCGCTCCTCCATATCCTTTACTTCGATTAATTCTGCCATTTCTACTCCTGTCAAAGGAATATCCTATTCAGCCTACAGCTCCATTGCCGCTGGTTTCGCTTTCACTGCTTTCCTGACCTTCACTCTCGCCCTCTCCGGCGCCAGACTCTCCCTCCGATGGCACGGCATTCCCTTCTGTGCCGTCAGCTTCCGGGGAAACTGCCTGATCATCCGGACTGCCCTCGGTTCCAACGGATTCCTCATGGCTTTCCAGACGGCTTCTCAAAAAGGTAATCTCCCGTTCCACATTCTCATCCGGACCATACTTTTCTCTATAAGCCTCAAACAGCTCTAACGCCCTGGCATAATCTCCTTTGTTCTCCCATATGACTGCTTCATTATAAGACAGATCCTGCATGGATTCGCCACCTGCCGCCTTGCCTCTGGCAATCCACTCCAAAGCCGCGTCATATTCCTCTGCACGGATCTGCTCCAATGCCCTTAGGTTATAAATATACCCATCAATGACTCCAAGCTCAAGAGCTCCGTCATAATCCCCCATTTTTACCATACATTGAGCTGCCCCCTTCTTAAATTGGGCATTCTCCTCCTCATTGTTCCGAAGAAGATTATAAGTATTCAGGGCTGCCGCATAATCCTCCAGACGGTACTCTGCATCAGCACGGTATAACAATACATTGGTCTCAAACTCACCTATCTTTCCCTTAGACCATTGAAGGGCCTCATCCAGCCGCGCTATGGCCTCATCATAACTTCCATCCTCCAAAAGCCGGACTCCCTCTGCCAGAAGCTCCTGCTTCTTCTTTTCTCTTTGATACCCCATAATCCCATACACAATACCGCTGATCACCACCATGACAATCAGGAACAGAATTCCAAACATCATTTTCTGCTGTCTGCGCTTTTTCTTCTTTCTGGCCCTGGCCCTGGCGCGGGCGCGTTCATCCTCCATGGCCCAGCCTCCTGACCGGGCAGCGCCTCCTCTGCCAGAAGAGCCTGCATGGGACCGTCCGGAGGACCTTGCCCCAGATGTTCTCATGGGTCTTACATTCCCGCTGCCAGTATTTCTGCGCTCAGAAGATCCTCCCCGGTTTCCTCTGGCAGGCTCCCGGCTTATGCTCTGTCCCCGGCGGCTGTCTGTGGATCTTCCGCTGCTTCCCCGGCGCGAACTGGTTCTGTTATCATATCTTCCGTAATCGCTCACGTCTCTCCCATCACTTTCTGCCGGTGCTTCCCAATCCTCCCCGGTCTTCATGTCCTAAACTGTCAACTTCTTCAAATTCAATGGCCGGCTGATGCTCCATAATCCGGAACTGGCATATCCGGTCTCCCCTTTGTATCTGTGTATCCCGAAGGGCATAGGCAGGAAAAAACCACTGGTCATGATCTCCGCAATAGCTTTCGTCAATCACTCCCATATGGTTTGTCTGAATAATTCCAAAATTCTTGTACGTGCTGCTTCTGGGAACCACATGGGCTTCATACCCTGCCGGCAGCTCCATAGCCACTCCCAAAGGAATCAAACGAAACTCCCCTGCCTTCATAACCACATCCTCTGCACAGCGCAGGTCAATCCAGTCTGACTTGCCATCCACATAGGACAGCCGCTCCATCCATGGATGAAAATATCGTACCCTTATCCTCGGCATCTCCCTACCCTTTCCCACTATAAAATACAAATCTATTCCAGTTTTAATAGTATCATGTTATGCAAATCAAGTCAAGGCAAAACCTGCGGATTCTCCTCTGTCACACCTGCTGCTGGTTCCGCAATCTCCCCCTGCCCGTTAAGCTTCATCTGCAGCTCCTCCTCCACCTCATGGAGAATCTCCTCCTCTTCCTCCGGATTCATGCTGGGAAGATCCACCATAGACCCAATACCAAACCGCCGGAGAAATTCCTCTGTAGTGGCAAACAGCACTGGCCTTCCCGGAGCATCCAGCCGGCCCGCTTCCCCCACCAGCCCATATTCCACCAGCCGGTTTACTGCATGGTCAGAAGACACACCCCGGATTTTGGAGATTTCCAGTTTTGTCACTGGCTGTTTGTAAGCAATAATGGACAAGGTCTCCAGCATCACATCCGTCAGAACATTTTTTTTCGGCGCCACGGCCACCCGGATCAAATTTTCATAAAAACGAGTCTTGGTACACATCTGAAAGGTATTTTCCAGCTCAATCACCTGCATTCCCCGATTTTCCTTCTCATAACGCTTCTGCAGGCCCTCTGTCACCTCTCTTGCCACACTCTCACTTTGGCCGATGGCTATAGCCAGCTGCCTTAGCTCCACGGAATTTCCCATAGTAAACAGAACTGCCTCTATAATCGCCTCCCAATCACTTTCCGGGTAAACCCCCTCCGGATTCTGCTGCGGATTCTCCATGCCTGCCTATCCCTCCAAACCATCTAACTCCAGCTCAAGCTCTTCTTCTGCCCCTTCTTCCTCCAGGGTTTCAATATCCATATCATCAAAAATATGTTCCTGGGTCAGCCGGATCTTACCAATCTTCATCAGCTCCAAAATCGCCAAAAACGTCACCACAACTTCCAGCCGGTCCTCCTGCCGCTTTAGCATCTGCCGGAAACGGAATCTCCGGTGCTGTCTGGCAAACTGCATCACATCCATAATACGCGCCTCCAGACTTACCGGCTCCTTCTCAATGGTGCCAAACCGGCTTCGGATGGGGTCCACTTTATCCTGCTGCCGCTTCATCACCTGATTGAAAATTCTCTGCAGCTTTGCCAGGGTCAACCCCTCCAAAAGCTCGTCCAGATTTACCGGAGGCTCATACTTTGCCACTTCCTTTGGTATGGCTGGCTGTTTATAAAAAACACCCTTTGCCAGCTCTTCCATATCAGAAAGCTCTCCTGCCATCCTTTTATATCGTTTGTATTCCAGCAGACGGGCCACCAGTTCAGCCCTTGGATCTTCCTCTTCCCCGTCCTCATTGACCTCCACAGGCAGCAGCATGCGGGATTTAATATCCAAAAGCGTGGCAGCCATAACCAGAAAGTCACTGACCACATTTAAATCTTCCCGCTCCATATGGCTGACATAATCCAAATATTGCCTGGTAATCTCCACAATGGGAATATCATAAATATCTACTTTATTTTTATCAATCAGATGAAGAAGAAGATCCAAAGGACCTTCAAACTTTTCCAGCTTGTAAGAAATTGCCATATCGCTCCTGCCCTATCTGCTGTTTCAAACAGCGTATCTCACTTTTCAGCTGCTCAATTATATCATGTTTCATTCCAAAACTCCAGATATAACTTGATACATTTGTTTCATCCTGATGGGATGTTCAGACAACCGCTTCCCCTCTTGTATGATAGGCATTACCACGCCATATTTTCATTTCAATTACAAACTGTTCTCCTCCATCATCTACAATAACATCTGTACGTTCCATGTTCCTTGTCCGTGATTCCACATAAAAGTTTCCATTTTTGACAAAGTAATGAAATCTTGGGTCACACGCTCCTGTGATATTGAAAAAGCGTCTCCTCTTTTCCATAACTGCAACTCTCCCCTCAAGCTGTTGTCTATAGTCTTCCTTTATCCATTTATGATTCTCTTCCATTATACTTCATAAAATACCGTTTGCACAATCTGATTTTTAAAAAAATAGCAGGATGCACAAACCGCACATCCTGCCAAAACATAATCTTAATAAACCCTTGCAAACACATCAAAAAACGCCAACTTGTCCGCAGCCCTTACACTTATGCAATCTGTATGCCGCCGTTTTCTCCTGTAAGCATCTCCTTCAAATCATCCAGTGACAGATTCTGGACCTCCAAAATCTCATTGATCTCCTTAAACTTTTCCATCAAAAGCTGTTCCTGCAGCTCTTTTTCTCTCTCCTGCAGGGTCTCCAGACAATCCTCATACTGGCGGATGCTTGCCTGCACCTCCGCAAGTTCCTCCTGATATTTTTCCAACGGCGTTCTTCTAGCTCTTCTCGCCATAATTACACTCCCTCCTTGGAATATGATAATAGTTGGTAAGTTATCCCATTGATAGAAGTATATGCCGTCTCACAAATATTTATTCACATTCCCGCCAAAAACCAATATGTTATGATTCACAGGACATCTCCTGTCCACTTTTGACAGAAAAAAGCCGGGGCATTCACTCCACTTCCACATCCTGAATCATAATCATCTTGCCAGTCTTCCGGTACAGCCACACCACAGAACTCCAGTCCCCATAATAGGCATCGCTTAAACCAATCGCCGGGTACATGTCCGGAGAATCATCATAAATTCCATACTGCTCATCTACAAACTGCTGCTTTAATTCCATATATTCCCCGTAAAGATTGGGGCGCATGGAAGCCAGAGTAGATTCCATCAAAGGATGGGGACGCCACAAAAGCACAGTATCCTCTCTCTCCTTAAACAAAGCAAACACCCGGCGCATTTTTGCAAGATAATCCTCATTGGACTTTAAAAGGCTGGTGACACTGGTATTGTAGAGAATAACCTTTTTCCCCTCCGCTTTATCTCTCCACTCCTGAGGAACCTTTTCATGTTCCCGGCTCATGGAACACACCTTGTCAAATTTCGGCGATCCCAAAGGAAGGAATTTATTTTCATTAAAAGAAAAATCCGGATAGGCTTCTTTAATATGCTTGATGTAATCCTGCTTTTCCTCCTCTGTCTGAACAATCACATAATCCGCATTGAGCACTCCTGCTGTGAGCACATAGCTTTCCTCAATACCGCTGCCGTCCAAGACAAAGTATGGCACATAGACCAGTTTTTCTGTAAAACGCTTCAGATTTTTGCTGTAATAAAACGGAGCTACACTTGTGACATAATTTCCCCCATCATAAGGATTGTGAATAAAAACAATATCTGGCTGGCGAAGCTCAAAATCATAATCCCGATAATCCGTCACATCCACATATTCAGGAAAATCCTCCCCTTCATAATGCTCCTGCCGGAAGGTGCCATCCGGATTCTTGTCATAATAGGGGATGGGAACCACATAAGCATCTGCCCCTGAATCCTCACAGGCTGCCATCCAGATACTTTCCAGAGAATCCCACATGGAGGTCTTATAAGGAAGAAATACCACCTCAAGCTTGTCCGGCATATCATTGCCAAGGAGCCGGCGGATCTTCTTAAGCTGTTTTCCAAGGCGGCCTAAGATCTCCCGGCGGACAGGGGGATTGTGCAGAGCCTGAGACATCTGAAACAGGTTTTCACAGTACCCTTCCAACTCAGTGACTGTCTCCGTTCCCTCTCCGATCAAAGCCTCAATCATATTCCCCACACTGATGGCGCTTTCCTGGCAGTCAGAGAGAAGGCCCACCATCTCCTGCTCGTTAAAACGGTTTTTTAACAGATTCTTTTCCAGAAGCTTATTTGCCTTTTCCATCAAATCTACCATTGAAAATAGCTGTTTTCTCACTGCACGGCTCATGCCTTCACCTCCATTTCTCCCATAACCTTGCCATAATCCTGGGTTTTGTCCCGCATCATACGAAAGCCCTCCTCCAGACAATCAAAGGGCAGCCGATGGGAAATCATCTCCTCAGGACAGATCTTCCCCTCTTCCAGACGCTTAAGTACATAATGCCAGTCATCCTCCGGGTCATGGGTAAAAGAAGAATTCCAGGTTCCCATAATTGTCAGCTGGTTCCTCAGAATCTTCCAGTAGGTATTTTTATCCAGTCCCATGTCGGAAGCAGGATTCCCCACAGTCATCACACGTCCCCCTGGGGCTGCATTGCGGACAGCCTGTGCAAAAGTATCTTCCTTGCCCACACATTCAAAAAATACATCCGCCCCCAGGCCGCCGGTACGCTCCTTCAGCCAGGAATCCGCCTCCTGCTGCCTGCTGTCACAGAAATGGTCCGAAGGAATCCCCATGCGGGCCATAATCTGTTTGGGAAGCTCCTTATTTCCAATGGTAAAAATCTCCTCCATGCCTGCCTCCCGCAAAAACATCACAAGAAACATACCAATGGCGCCCAGGCCGCAGACCACAATCTTCTCATTTTTTTCCGGCTGAATCCGCCTCATACTGTGAACTGCCACTGCCATAGGCTCCAGCATGGCAGCTGCCTCAAAAGACACCCCGTCTGGCAGGGCAATCAGATTCTTTTCCGGCACTGCCACATACTCAGCAAAACCGCCGGCACTGCGGGAGCCCAGATACCCGTAATTCCGGCACATCTCATACTGCTTTCTCTGACAGGGAGCGCAGACGCCGCAGGGAATCAGGGGGAACACTCCCACCCGCCGGTTTTTCCAGGAAGCCTCCACTCCTGGCCCCAGCTCTGCCACCTCCCCGGCAAACTCATGTCCCGGAATCAGAGGATAAGAGTAAGTGCCAGATTTGTAAACTCTGGAAATATCAGACCCGCAGATACCCGCAGCTTTCACTGCCACAATCACCTCATTCTCTTTAGGAACCGGGTCTGGCACAGTCTCCAGACGAAAATCTCCGATTTGATGCAACACATATGCTTTCATAAATGATCCTCTCCACTGTCAGGTCAGGAACCGTCCCAATATTATTTTTCGTTACAGTTCACGGGGCGGGGAATCTGGCGAACGCCTCAGCTTTTGTCCGTCGAAGACGGGCAAGAAGATGCCCCCGTGAACAGTAACTATTTTTCTTGTCAGCTTTCCACGATCTGAAGAAACCGCCGCAGGTCCTCTCCTGTAGTAATCTTAAAATTCTCCTCATCCCCGGGAATCATGGCCATATCGCATCCGGCCAAAATGGCTGGTTCCGTGGAGCCGTTGATTTTCTTAATCTGGTCCGGAAGCAGCCTTATATTCGCCTTATAATACGATCCCAATAAAAAAAGCTCCGGCGCCTGCCCTGCAAATATACTGCTTCGGTCCAACAAAGAAGAGATCCGCTTCCCATCCTGGCTGGAATATACGGTATCCTTCATGGGAAGCACTGGAATCACTCCGTCATGACCAGGGGCAGCTGCCAGACAATCATGAATCTGTCTGGCCTGAAGCATAGGCCGCGCAGCGTCATGAACCAACACCCAGTCCTCCTCCGAAGCATACCTGCGGATATCCTCCAATCCATGAAGAATGGACATCTGACGGTTTTCTCCCTCCGGGGAAAATCCCCGCAGCTTATCCTTTGGAACGTGTTCCAAAATAAACTCCTGCCACTGTCTGTTTGCCACAATCTGAATCCCATCAATCTCCTCATGCTTTGTCAGAGTCTCCATACAATAGGAGATCACCGGCTTTCCGACTGCCATCACATATTGCTTCGGCACATCTGTACCTGCCCGACTGCCAGTTCCTCCGGCCAGAACCAATGCTATATTCATTAAAACCTCATCTCCCGTATATCTGTCAATGTCTCTATATAAGGTCTTTTCTTGCCAAACA
>CATLIJ010000056.1 GCA_949948825.1 uncultured Clostridiaceae bacterium | reverse complement strand
CGCATAAGCCGGCATGCCGGGAACTGCCTCTGCCCGTTCAATGGCCGGCTGAAGCAGCGACCAGAAGCTGGCCGCAATCATAACTCCGGAAGCAAATCCCAGCATGAGATTAAGCCCTGTAGGATTGGGCGACCGGAAAAACACAACCGTTGCTGCTCCAAGGGCTGTCACCAGCCAGGTGCCAAGGGTTGCAATAAGCGCCAACAAAACGATATTGTTCATATCACACCTCCCTGTACCCATTATATCAGTCTAGGGGAGAATCTGTGCCTGAACGATTTCTAAAAAATCGGATTCCATTCTATGGAATGTCTTTATCTCCTCTCCTCCAGCAGCATCTCCATAAATCTCCTGGCTGCCTGGGAGACCGGCAGATTCCCATGATAGGCTACCGCCAGACAGCGGGCAGGAACCGGCTCCTCCAGATCCAGCACAAACAGCCCGGAATCCGGCTCCGGAATGCAGTAATCCGGAACAAAGCCGATTCCCAGCCCAATCCGCGCCAGATCCATCAGCACATCATTGCTGCCAAGCTCTATTTCCGGCGCCAGCTCCAGCTGATGGCGCTGAAACAGGCTGTGGAGATATTCTGTGGTTGCGCTTTTCCGGTCCAGCATCAGAATCGGAAGGGCCTGAAGCTCCTTTAGGCAAAGCTTTCTTCCCTTTAAATAAGCATATTCCTCACCAGCCACAAACACATCATGAAACTCACGGATTCTCTGGATCATGTGTGTATTGGACAAGCCGGAATTGGGATAATTGGTCACACAGCAATCCACCTGCCCGGAATCCAAAAGCCCTGCACAGGCAATGGAGGTCTGATTGGTCACTTTAATATGAATCTTCGGGTACTTCCGGTGAAATTCCTTCAGGTAGGAAACCAGATAATACCGGCAGATGGTATCACTGGCCCCAATGCGAAGCTGGCCTCCCCCCAGGGTGTTGGCCTCCAGAAGCTGATTCTCTCCCTGCCGGATCAGGTTCATGGCTGGTTCCATGTGTTTAAACAGAATCTCCCCTGCCGGAGTCAGCTGGACCCGCTTGGTGCTGCGGACAAACAAAGGCTGGCAAAGCTTTTTCTCCAGAACCTTCACGGACTGGCTGACTGCAGACTGAGAAATAAAAAGCTGCCTGGAAGCCTCCGAAAAGCTGAGGGTTTTGGCCACATAATAAAAAACCTTGTATAACTCATAATTAATATCCATCTTGTCCTCTTTTCTGTCTTCCTTTGCCTGCTTTACTCCCAAAACCGCCGGAGGCACTCTCCCACATTTTTCCTTGTAACCAATATATATTCTGACCATTCTCTGGGAAACATTCCCTGAATCTCTGTCCTTAAAAACCGATCATCCAAAAGCAGGATCACTCCCCGGTCTCTCTCCGTCCGGATCACCCGTCCTGCTGCCTGCAATACCTTGTTCATCCCAGGGTACTGATAAGCATAATCATACCCGTTTTCCTCCCGCAAGTCAAAATAATCCCGCAAAATCTCCTGCTCCGGACAGACCATGGGAAGCCCGGTTCCCACCACAATCACCCCCTCCAGACGCTCCTCCCGAAGATCAATCCCCTCGGAAAAAATCCCCCCAAGGACACAAAGCCCCACAAAGGACTCCTTTCTGCCTGTCTCAAAATTCTCCAGAAACTCCTCCCGCTCCTCCTCAGTCATCCGGCTTTCCTGCGCCTGCCACACAAAACCCCCGGCACATGTTTCCAAAAGCGCCTGCTCCACCTGCTCCATATACCCATAGGAAGGAAAAAACGCCATATAATTTCCCTTATGGCTCTCTGCCATGGCACAGATATACTCTGCCACCTTTTGATACTCGCTCCGGTTTCTCCGGCTGTACCGGCTGCTCACATCCGCTCCGATCAGAAGCATCCGGTTCTCCTTTGAAAAAGGGGACAAAGCATACACAGCATAATCCTCCGGATTTCCGGAAAGCAGCTTTTTATAGTAAAGAATCGGCAAAAACGTAGCAGAAAAAAACACGCTTCCCCGCCCCTTTTCCAGACACCGGGACAGACACCGGGAAGGATTGATGCAGAACAGCCGCAGCAGGAACCGGCCATCCTCCAAAAGCTGTGTATACACCTGATAACAGTCATCCAGATTCTCATACATATTAAGAAAATGCCGCAGCTGAAAATAAAAATCCAGCACCTTTTCCTGGTCCCCCGGATTCTGGCCCCCGTCCGGCTCCTCCATCCAACGCTCCATCTCCCCGAACAGCTCGGTCAGGCTGGCGGCAAGCAGATTCACATCCTCCAAAACCCGGTACCTCTGACACTCCCGCTTCAGCTCCAAAAGCTGCCGGTTGCACCGCTCCAGCTGCCGTTCCACCCGGTTATCCCGGCCCTTTAACAGCCGCTTCACCTCCAGAAAATCCTCCTTAATCAGCCCTGCGCTGTACATTTCCCTGGCGCGGGACACCAGATTGTGAGCCTCATCAATGAGAAAAAGATACTCACCGGAAACCCCGTCGGAAAAATACCGCTTCAGCTTCACATCCGGGTCAAAGACATAATTATAATCGCAGATTACCCCATCTACCCAGCTGCTGATATCCAGACAAAATTCAAAAGGGCATACCTGGTGCGTCCGGGCATACAAAAGCACAGTCTCCCGGCTGATTCCGCCCTCCTTGCCCAGGATGTCAAACACAGCGTCATTTACCCGGTCATAATGTCCTTTTGCCAGCCTGCATGCCTCCGGGTTGCAGTCCGCCTGCTCCAAAGGACAAAGCTTCTCCTTTGCCGTGATGGTAACAGTACTGAAAAACATCCCCTTCTCCCGCAAAAGGGCAAAGCACTCTTCTGCCGCCTTGCGGGTAATGGTTTTTGCCGTGAGATAAAAAAGCTTCTCCCCATAGCCCTCCCCAATGGCCTTCAAGGCAGGATAGACCGTAGAAAGAGTTTTTCCTATGCCTGTGGGCGCCTGAATAAACAGATTTTTCCCCCGGCTCACAGCACGGTACACGGACACTGCCAGCTCCCTCTGACCCTCCCTGTATTCATAGGGAAACGGAAGCTTCCCAAGAGACTCATCCCGCAAAAGCTCATGTTCATACAGATAATCCGCCCATTTTCCATAAGCTTCTATCAGATGATGAAACCATTCCTCCAATTCAGAATAGCTTTTCTCCTGAAGAAAACGGCGGATCTCCTCAGTCTCCAGATTACAGTATGTGACCTGGATTTTTATTTTTTCCAGACCCTTTCCCTGGCCATACATATACCCATAGCAGAGCGCCTGTGCCAGATGAACTTCAACCGGCTCCTTAAGCCGCGCCAAATCCATATATACCCCCTTAATCTCATCAATGACAATCTCCTCCGGCCTTTCTATGATTCCATCCGCCCGCCCCTCCACCAGGATCTCATACCGCTCTCTTTTTACCACTGTCTTTAAAGCCACCTCTGCCCGGTAATCCGCTCCCATCCGGCGCTGAATCTTCCGGTGAATCCGGCTTCCCTCCTGCATGGCCTCCCGATCCGCCTTTTTCGTCCGCCGGTTGTCAATATCCCCGCCCCGCATGATAAATTCCACCAGATTGCGGACGGATATTTTTATTTTTCTGTCTGTTCCCATCTCCTTCTCCGTTCTTATCTCCTTCTCCGTTCTTATCTCCTTTTCCATTCCCAGCCTCACTCAATCAACCAGGAAAGTCTTCTCCCCCTGCCCGCCGCGCCGAAACCCCATAAGCGGTCATAGTCCTTTCCGCCCCGTGTGCAAAAAAAGCAGGCAAACACCTTTTATGTGCTGCCCGCTTTCTCTCTGTGTTCTATTCTGTTTTCGTCACGATTCACTGTCTTTTTCATTATTCCCCGCCCCGCAAACCGTAACCTTTTTATGCGATTCTCTCCTCCAACGGCGCAACCGTCTCCAGATATTCTTCAAATTCCGCGTTTTCCCCATGCAGTCTTACATTAAGGACTTTGGTCAGATCCAGACTCAGTACGCCCAGGATGGATTTCCCGTCGATCACTACACGGTTGTAGAACACATCAACATCAAAATCGCACTTCATGGCTGCCACTACAAATGCTTTTGCATCTGCAATGCTTACTAACTTAATCTTTCTCTCTTTCATCTTCACTACTCCTTTTTTGATGACCCCACCATTGGCGTCATAACCTTTATACCACGTTCTCCCAAAAATGTCAAATTCCGGCAGCCCTGTGCCTCCTCCCTCTGTTTCTGCACAATTTATCCAATTCCTGCCCTTAAGCCCCCTTCATTTTCATCTAAAATCCCACTTAATTCCATATTTCCCATGCTTTTTATTACAGGAAACAAAATTATTGTCCTTTATTTTCCCATAGAAAAATACAGATTTTATGAAAATATATGGAACTCCTCCCTATTTGGAGAGATCACCTGGCGCTGACGCCTCATTGGGAAGGCCTCTCACCACATCTTCCAGGGTAACAGAAGCCAGCTCCTCCTCCATGGCCCTCTGAACCTGGGCCAGCCTGTCATCCAGAATCAAATGAATATTCCTGCCCACAGGACATGCCGGATTGGGATTCTCATGGAAATGAAACAGCGCCCCCTTCTCCACACATTCCACAGCATAATAAACATCCAAAAGGGTAATTTCCCCTGCAGGCTTATCCATAAAAGCCCCGCCAGAGCCTCTGGCCACCCGCACAAGTCCGGCTGCCTTCAGCTGCCCCAAAATCTTCCGGACAATCACCGGATTCACATTTGTACTTTTCGCCAGAAAATCACTGGTCACTCTGTACTCATTCTGAAAGGTATAAATACACGCAAATATATGAATTGCCAATGTAAATCTACTGGAAATCTGCAAACAAAACACCTGCCTTTCTCAAACAATTTTACCGCGTTTTCCACGCAAAGTCAATTTTGACTTCTTCTCCTGCGGACCTTCTGGTACGGTTCGCGGGGGCCTCCTCCTGTGTGTTTTTTCACAGACCAACTGCAATGTGCAAATAAAAGGCATAATCGTCCAAAGAAAAAAACATCCCGGCTATTGCATTTTCCAGGCCCGTTCAGTTATACTTAAGGAAGCAATGCACTAGGCAAAGCAAATCATGGTGCAAGTGTAAAAAGGAGGAACTCTTATGGGAGAAGGAAAGAAGCCTGTGCTGGCAGTTCTGGCAGCCGGAATGGGGAGCCGCTACGGCGGGCTGAAGCAGATTGACCCGGTGGATGATTATGGCAATATTATCATGGATTTTTCCATTTTTGACGCCAGGGAAGCCGGATTTGAGAAGGTGGTCTTTATCATCAAAAAGGCCATTGAAAAGGAATTTAAAGAAAATGTGGAGAGGCGCATTGGGAAGCACATAGAAACCCAGTACGTGTATCAGGAGCTTTCCAGGCTGCCGGAGGGCTTTGCTGTGCCAGAAGGACGGGTAAAGCCATGGGGGACCGGACATGCTGTTCTGTGCTGCAGGGAGGTGATTCAGGGACCCTTTGCTGTGATCAACTCAGACGATTATTATGGCAAACAGGCTTTTCGGGAAATCTATTCCCATCTGACCTCTAGTGAGGACCAGGACAAATACCAATATGCCATGGTAGGCTATGAGCTGAAAAACACCATGACAGACCATGGCTCTGTGGCAAGAGGCATCTGCTCCATAGATGAACGGGGAAAGCTAATGGATATCCACGAGAGAACCCGCATTGAGAAACAGGGAGAAGAAGGAGCCTACACAGAGGATGACGGAGCTACCTGGGTAACGCTCCCGCGAGATACCATTGTGTCCATGAATCTATGGGGCTTTACTGCCAGCATTTTACAGGAGCTGGAGACCCGTTTCCCCGCATTTTTGGAAAGGTCTCTTCCGGACAATCCTCTCAAATGCGAATATTTCCTGCCCTTTGTGGTAGATGAGCTTTTAAAGGAACACAAAGCAGAGGTCTCAGTTTTAAAAAGCAGGGACCAGTGGTTTGGCATTACTTATAAGGAAGATAAGGAAACAGTAATCCAGGCAATTCGCCGCTTAAAGGACCAGGGCCTTTATCCGGAAAAATTATGGGAGGACTGACATGGAACACAGGGAAGAACAAAAGCTGGAAGCAGCCAGGGCCTTTGCCGTAAAAGGCCGGATCAAATCGTGTACCCCTTACGGAAGCGGACACATTAACCATACATTTCTCCTGGTCTGCGAGGACAATGGACAGGAATACGCTTACATATTGCAGCAGATGAACCATGATGTGTTTCATGACATTCAGGGACTGATGAACAATGTACAGGAAGTGACTGCATTCCTGCGCCGCCGGATTCTGGAAAGCAGCGGAGACCCGGACCGGGAAACCTTAAACCTGATTCCCACTAAGGATGGAAACAATTATTACAGGGACAGCCAGGGGAATTACTGGCGGACCTACCTGTTTATTTCAGGCGCCACCTGCTATGACCTGGTGGAAAAGCCAGAAGACTTTTACCAGAGCGGAAAGGCCTTTGGCCGGTTCCAGTGCCTGCTGGCCGACTTTCCGGCAGAGAAGCTTGTGGAGACCATTCCCAATTTCCACAACACCCCCATACGGTTTGCCTCCTTCCAACAGGCAATAAAGGAAGACCCCATGGGAAGAGCCGGAATGGTGCAGAAGGAGATTGACTTTATCCGCAGCCGGGAGGAGGAAATGGGTCTTGCCCTTTGTATGCAGCAGGAGGGAAAACTGCCCTTGCGGGTAAGCCACAATGACACCAAGCTCAACAATATTATGATTGACGATGCCACGGGGCAGGCCCTGTGCATTATTGATCTGGACACCATCATGCCCGGATTCTCCATTTTTGATTACGGAGATTCCATTCGCTTTGGAGCCAACACAGCCAAAGAGGATGAGACTGATCTGTCAAAGGTTTCCCTGTCCCTGCCTCTTTTTGAAATCTACACAAAAGGCTATCTGGAAGGCTGTGAAGGGCGTCTGACAAAGACCGAGACCAAGCTGCTTCCCTATGGAGCCAAGATGATGACCCTGGAGTGCGGCATGCGTTTCCTCACAGACTATCTTCAGGGAGATGTGTATTTCCATATCAGCAGGGAGAACCATAACCTGGACCGCTGCCGCACCCAGCTGGCCCTGGTTGCTGATATGGAAAAGAAATGGGCTGATATGGTGAGGATTGTGGAAAAATACACCAGCTAATCATTTCTTAAGCTGTCATGCTCCTTAAGAGAGTCTCCGGAAAAATGATTGTCCGCAAGACGGCGGATGGAGGTGGCATATTCAGACGGGGTCATATGGGTAAGCTTTTTAAACTGTCTGGAAAAATAATGGATAGAGGTATATCCCAGCCGGTCGGCAATCTGAGTAAAATTCAGCTGATTGCTGCGGATCAGCTCCTTGGCTGTATTGATTTTCATTCGGGTAAAATACTCTATGACCCCGCATCCGTGAAGCTCCTGAAAAAGCTTCTGCAGCCGCGACCGGCTTACCAGGGTGTTTTTACAGATTTTTTCTATAGTGAGCTGTTCATTAATATGCTCCTCCATATATCGGATAATCCGGTGATAGGTCTCCCCGGGACGTCCCAAAAAGGGATATCCCGGATTCTTTGCCGGAACCGGGAGGGGATTGGAGAAATACCTGCGGTAAAGGTGAATCAAAAGCTCCTCCAGGTAATTCCGAATCAGCTGCTCTGCCCCAAAGGCAGGGGATTCACTGTTGCGCACCAGCTCCTCCTGATAAGGATTGTCCAGACGGCCTTCAAAGCCCTGGCGGGCCTCAATGATAATCTGAGCCAGAAGAGCATTCTCCGTCTCCTGGACTGTCAGAATCTGTCCCCGGAAGGCATCCATACAGGGGGACTGGCATTCAAAAGCAATCACCACCAGACTGGGGGCAATGCGCCCGTTGGTGATAACATTGTGAAATTCATTGGGCTGATGAAATATAATACTGCCTCTTTTTAAGGTATGGCGCTCCTCTCCTGCCACTGCGTCAATCTCTCCCTTGTCTACACACAGCAGTTCCCAAAAGTCGTGGCTTTCGCCAGGGAAGGTAAAATCGCTCATGTAGTCAAAATAGTGGATGGAAATAATGCTTTGAACCGTTAAGGGGGTCCGCAGACGTATGCTTTTATAAGCCATGGGGAGTCTCCTTGTATCATAATGGGGGAGTATACCACAGATTTGTTTCAGAGGCAAGAGCCAATGGCTTTGAATCCCATACCAAAGGCTTGCATGAATGAAAAAACCAAAGCAATGAAAGAAAAAGCATCGCAAAAGAAAGGATTTTTTATGAGTAAAACAAAAGGCAGAGTTACCCTTCCCAGCCAGGGAGGATTTTTGGAGGAAACGAAAGAAATGATGGAGCGCTGGGGGGCAGATGCCCTGCGGGACAGCGACGGAACCAAGCTTCCGGAGGAAATCAAAGCCCTGGACGCTTCCATTTATACCACTTATTTTGTGGCCAGAGGACACAATGAATTTGCCAGTGAGCATATGGAGGAATGCCAGCAGCTGTATCTTATGAGCCGCCGGGTGACAGCTGTGGGCAATACAGTTGAAATTCCCTTTATGGAGGGATATTTTGACCAGCAGGTAACGCCGGATTATGTCCATGACTGGAAAAAATGGTGGGAGGTTATGGACCGGACCGCCGGGAAGGCAGTAAGCACAGACCATTGGCAGGTGAATCCGGATACCCATACTGTGACCCTCCTTCATGCCCTTCCCTTCCATGAATATACCGTGTCCTTTCTGGTTTTTGCCATTTGGGACCCCACTCAGATGTACAATCATATTACCAATGACTGGGGGGACAAGCCCCATGAAATACCATTTGATGTGCGCCGTCCGGCATCCGGACAGTTTGCCAGAGAATATCTGATTCAGTGGCTGAAAGACAATCCCAGGACAGATGTAGTCCGTTTTACCACCTTTTTCTATCATTTCACCCTGGTTTTTAATGACAAGGCCAAAGAGAAATTTGTGGACTGGTTTGGCTATGGGGCCACGGTCTCAGTGCAGGCATTGGAGGAATTTGAAAAAGAATATGGCTACAGGCTGAGGCCGGAAGACATTGTGGACAACGGATATTATAATTCCACCTTCCGGGTTCCTTCCAAAAGCTATCTGGATTACATGGATTTTATTCAGCGGTTTGTGGCCGGAAAGGCCAAAGAGCTTGTGGATCTGGTCCATGAGGCAGGCAGGGAGGCTATGATGTTCCTGGGAGACAACTGGATCGGAACCGAACCCTACGGGAAATATTTTCCGGAAATCGGCCTGGATGCAGTGGTGGGAAGCGTGGGAGGCGGAGCCACCCTCCGGCTCATCTCGGACATTCCCGGAGTCCGGTATACAGAGGGAAGGTTTCTTCCCTACTTTTTCCCTGACACCTTTTATGAGGGCAATGACCCCTGCGCGGAAGCCAGGGAAAACTGGCTTGGAGCAAGAAGAGCCCTGATGCGCAAACCGGTTGACCGGATTGGTTATGGAGGATATTTAAGCCTTGCTTATTCCTTCCCTTCCTTTGTGGATTATATCGAAAAAGTGACCGATGAATTCCGAGAGATTTATGATCATATTGCAGGCAGCAGGCCCTACTGCGGACTGAAGGTCGCTGTGTTAAACTGCTGGGGAAAGCTGCGCTCCTGGCAGGCCTTTATGGTGGCCCACGCCCTCTGGTACAAACAGACCTATTCTTATTTTGGCGTGCTGGAGTCCTTAAGCGGGGCCAGTGTGGACGTGGTGTTTTTAAGCTTTCAGGAGATCCTGGAAAATGGAATCCCAAAGGATGTGGATGTAATCCTCAATGCAGGCGCCACAGGAACCGCATTTTCCGGGGGAGAAGAATGGCTGAATCCTGAGCTTGTGACTGCCCTGCGCTGTTTTGTATGGCAGGGAGGCGGGTTTGTGGGCATTGGGGAGCCCTGTGCCGTTCACTCTGGCGGACGCTTTTTCCAGCTGGCAGATGTGCTGGGAGTGGATCTGGAGCTGGGCTTTGGCCTTTCCACAGACAAATATTTTACTCATGCAGAAAAACATCATTTTCTCACAGAAGACCGGACAGAAGCCTTTGACTTTGGGGAGAGCGTGAAAAATGTCTATGCCCTGTTCCCGGATACTGAGATTGCGGAATTTTCAGACGGGGAAATCCACATCAGCTCCCATGATTATGGAAAGGGAAGAGGCGTATATGTGGCAGGGCTTCCTTACAGCTGTGAAAACACCAGGCTTTTGATCCGCAGCCTGTACTACAGCGCCAGAAAAGAAGAACAGATGAAAAGATGGTATGCAGACAATCCGCTCTGTGAGGTCCACGCCTATCCAGACACAGGAAAATATGCAGTGCTCAACAATTCCCAGGAGGCACAGAATACTGCTGTCTATGATGGTTCAGGAAATGTCAGCCAGATTCGTCTGGAGGGAGGCCAGATTCTCTGGAGGAATATGTAAAAACCATGCCAGCAAAAAACGAATGCTGTTCAGACAGCACATCTTCTTGCCCGCCATCTGAACAACGCCAGAGAATTGGCGAAAACAGATATAGCATCAAGAAAAATACGGGTTTAACTATACATTATCACGACAAATATCCTAATGTACAAATATACAGGTTGATTGTGCAAATATTTTTCTGTGCAATTTTACTATACTAAATCTATAAGAAACGAAGAAATGCAACAAAAAAGAGGAGGAATTTTTTATGAGGAAAAAAGTAATGGCATTGGTTCTTACATCCGCTATGGCTGTCTCTCTCGCGGCATGCGGCGGAGGCGGCGGACAGACTGCTGACACAACTGCAGCGGATGCGGGAGGCGGAGCCACAGAAGCCCCGGCAGCAGGCGGAGGAGAAAGCGCTGCAGCGCCTGCAGAGGGCGGAGCCGGTCTGGTGTACTGGTCCATGTGGGAGGCCACCGAGCCTCAGGGACAGGCGATTCAGGCGGCAGTTGACAAGTTTACCCAGGACACTGGCATCAGTGTGGACTTACAGTTTAAGGGCCGCACCGGCATCCGGGAGGGCCTGCAGCCTGCTCTTGACGCCGGAACCAACATTGATCTGTTTGATGAGGATATTGACCGCGTCAACTCTACCTGGGGCCAGTATCTGATGGATTTGGAAGAACTGTCAAAGGCCGCTGACTATGAGGCCACTGCCAATGCAGGTCTTATCGCTGCCTGCCGGGAAGTAGGCGGAGGCACCTTAAAGTCCATCCCCTATCAGCCCAATGTATTTGCATTTTTCTACAATCAGGCTATTTTTGACGAGGCAGGCATCACTGCAGTTCCCGCCACCTGGGAAGAGCTGGATGCAGCCTGTGCCAAGATCAAGGAAGCTGGATATACACCGATTACCTGTGACGACGCCTATATTACCTGTATGTTCGGTTATCATATGTGCCGGCTGGTGGGCGAGCCAAAGACTGAGGAGATTGTAAAGGGCGGCCTGTGGGATGATCCTTCTGTGACTGCCACTGCTCAGGCTTATGCAGATTTTGCCAGCAAGGGCTATTTCTCTGACACCATTGCCTCCAACGTATGGCCAGCAGGACAGAACCAGGAACTGGCCATGGGAACTGCTGCCATGTACTTAAATGGCTCCTGGCTGCCCAATGAGGTGAAGGATATGGCTGGCGATGACTT
>CATLIJ010000055.1 GCA_949948825.1 uncultured Clostridiaceae bacterium | reverse complement strand
TTCCGCTGGGGTTCCATGATGTTTACGGCTGGCCTTGCTGCTGATATTTTATTCTACTCCAGCTGTGAATGGCTGATTTACGCCTCAGATCCTTATGTGGCAGAAAAGGGCTCTGGCTGGGCTGCCGCTTACCCTCTGTTCCACTGGGGACCTGTTCCCTGGGGATTTTATCTGGTCCTTGCAGTAGCCTTTGGCTTTATGCTCCATGTCCGAAAGCAGAAAAAACAAAAATACTCGGAAGCCTGCCGTGCTCTTCTTGGCAGCCGGGTGGACGGCTGGGCCGGACGGCTGATTGATCTGATTGCTGTATTTGCTCTGCTGGCAGGAACTGCCACCACTTTTTCACTGGCAACACCCCTGCTCTCCATGGCCATCAGCCGTGTAACCGGCCTTCCAGCTACCACCTCCCTGACCATTGGCATTCTGGCAGCCGTTTGCTGTGTGTACACCTGTTCTGTCTATTTTGGCATGAAGGGAATCCAACGGTCTGCCGCCTGCTGCACCTATCTGTTCTTTCTCTTATTGGCCTATGTGTTTTTTCTTGGAGGAGAAAGCCGTTTTATTGTGGAGACAGGCATTACCTCCCTGGGGCTTGTGGCTCAGAATTTTATTACTTTGTGTACCTGGACTGACCCTTTAAGAACATCCTCCTTTCCTCAGGCCATGACAATCTTTTACTGGGCTTACTGGATGGTATGGTGTGTGGCAGCTCCTTTCTTCATCGGCTCCATCAGCAAGGGAAGAACCATAAAGCAGACCGTGCTGGGCGGTTATTTCTGGGGACTGGCCGGAACCTTTATCTCCTTTATCATCCTTGGCAACTATGGATTTGGCATGCAGATGCATGGGCAGCTGGATTCTTTGTCCTGCTACATGGCCTCGGACGGCTCCAACAATGCTCTCTATTCGGCCATCCTCTCGATTCTGGACCAGCTTCCCTGGCCTGGTTTTGTGATGATTTTGCTGGTATTGTGTATGATTACCTTTTACTCTACCTCTTTTGATTCCATCACACTGGTAGCTGCCTCCTATTCTTACAGGGAGTTAAACCATGACCAGGAACCGGACCGGCGGGTCAAGCTGTTTTGGGCAGTCTTTCTGATTCTGCTGCCCATTGCATTGATTTTTTCGGAGAAATCCATGGCTAATTTACAGTCCGTGTCCATTATTGCGGCATTTCCTGTGGGAATTATCATGATTTTGATTATTGCCAGCTTTTTTAAAGATGCGGGAAATTATCTGAGGGAAAAGTCCAGGCAGCAGGACTAGGAAATGTTTCTTTACTCATTCCGCTTCCCTTCCATAGTTTGGCGGATAATGCTCTCCATCATATCCATATTTAATTGTCCGCTGATGTATCCAAACACGTTTCCATCCCGGTCAATCATAAAAGTAGTGGGAAAGGACCGGATTCCATAGCTGTAAAACAAATCTCCTGAGGTATCCATCAGAACCGGGTAGGTATAACCATTTTCCTCCAGAAATGCTTCTATCCCCTCCTGGGTCTTCTCCTGGCCCATTTGGGGAGCCGCCACCCCAAGGACAATCAAAGCCTCTTCCCCCTCCTGACTATAGGTCTCATAAAGCTTCTGAATATCTGGCATTTCTGCCCTGCAGGGCGGACACCAGGTTGCCCAGAAGTTTAAAAATATGGTCTTTCCCTTATAATCCTCCAGTGTATGGGTATTGCCATACTGGTCCATAAGCTCAAAATCAATGGCAGGCGGAAGGCTGTTTTCTGCCGCTGAATCGCTGTTGTCCTCATTGCTGTCCGGAGCTGCTGAGTCTCCCTGGTCTTCACTGCTCTCCACAGCCGGCTCCGGGTTACTTCCTTCCTCTTCTCCATTGGGAGACGGATCTGCTTCTCCTCTCTCCTGTTCCAGAGCATCTCCGGAGATTCCTGACAGATATCCGGTCACATCATTCATTTTCCCTGTAAACATCATAAATCCCATCAACACCAGAAGGACTCCCCCGATTTTCACGGTATACTGCACCACGCCCCGGTATTTCTTAAAAAAGTCAAGAAGAGCTGCTGTAAAAAATCCCATGGCCAAAAAAGGCAGTACAAATCCCAGTGTATACACACCTATGAGAACAAATCCTGTGGTTCTTGACGCCGCGGATGCTGCCATCAGAAGAACCCCGGTCAATGCAGGACCCACACAGGGAGTCCAGGCAAAACTGAAGGTAAATCCCATCAAAAAGGCTGTCCACGGAGACATGGCCATGGCATCCATCCGAAAGGGCAGGCGATGCTCTTTGCCCAACACCTGGGAGGAACCGAAAATCCCCAGCTGATACAATCCAAACAGCATCACCAGAATGCCCCCTGCCCGTGCAAACAGCATCTGGCTGGAATGAAAAAATGTGGCTGCTGCCGACACCCCAAGTCCTAAAAGGTAAAAGGCAAAGCTGACTCCTATAACAAAGCAGGCTGTGTGAAATGCCACTTTTGACTGAGCATAATGAATCCTTCCATCTTCGCCCCGGACGCCGGTCCCACCAGACAAATAACCAATATATAAAGGTAAAAGAGGCAGCACACAGGGCGAAAAAAAGCTTAAAAGCCCCTGAAAAAATACGGTTGCAGCCGGAACACTCATATCCAATGAAAATCCCATTTTTATTTATACCTCCTTAGAAATTATAGGAAGGTCCATGCTTCCGGAACGAAAGCCTTCCAAATCTAAAGTCACATAATCAAATCCCAAAGCTTTCATATGCCGGATCATCTCCTCCCTCATTTCCAACACTGGTATAAATTCCGGAGCATCGATTTCCAGGCGCACCAGGTTTCCATGAAGCCGCAAACGGAGGTTGCCAGGAATCCGTCCCCGCAGATATGCCTCCCCCTGTGCAATCCGTTCCAAAATTTCATAATCAAGTCTCTGACCATAGGGAATCCGGGTGGCCATACAGGGAGCGGATGGCCGGGAAGCCACAGACAGCCCATAAAAGGCAGCCATCTCCTTGACCTGTGTCTTTGTAATATGAAGCTCTGCCAAAGGACTTTTTACTCTCAACTCTCTTAGAGCCCGAATCCCCGGACGGTACACATGCAGATCATCCTCATTGGTTCCATCCAAAAGGACTCTCACTCCCTTTTCCTCTGCAAATTCCTTTAACTTTTCAAACAGATGACGCTTGCACCGATAACAGCGGTCCTTTGGGTTTGTCTGAATCTCCTCCTGCTCCAGCTCATTTATGCGAAGAATATAATGGCTCCCTCCAATCTCCTCTGCCACCCTTTTTGCAATCTCCAAATCACAGGAGGGATGAAGCCTGCTGTCAAAGGTTACTGCATAGACTATTTTTCCTGTCTCCGCCGCCCCGTCCACAGCTGCCTGCAGCAGCAATGCGGAATCTACCCCGCCGGAAAAGGCCAGACACACATCCTCCTGGCTGATCTCCTGAAAATATCTTTTCAGATGATCAAGCTTCTCTTTTATTTCCCCGGTTATCCTGTCTTCCTGATCTGCCCCGTTTTTCTCTGACTCTCTCCCGGACAGCTCTCCCTGTCTGGTTCCTTTTCTGTCTTCCGCTCTTGTCTCTGCCTCTCTCCTGTTCCCAACTTTTACCATTTCCCTGCTGTCTCCTGTCACTTCATTCCTTGTTCCCGGGCTGCCCTCTGGGCCTCATAATAAACCTGCTGAAAGTTCAATCCCTGTTCTTTGCAAAGCTTCCGCACACTCTCATATTCCGGATAATAATAAACCTGCCCCTTATGCTGGCATACCTTCACGTCAACTGTGCCACTGGAAAGCTTTACCTGCCAGCTCTGCCTCGGCAGAACCGTCCTCTGTACCGGATAACGCCGAACACCAATTGTAGTTGTCTGACAAAATAAAATGTCTTCCATCTTTTCCCTTAAGGATTCAGAAAAAAGAACAGACAGCTCATAAGCCGGACGGTTTTTCTTCATATAAATGGGAGTGTACCATACATCTGACGCACCGGCCTCTAAAAGGCTTTCCATGGCAAATCCCAGCATTTCACCTGTGCTGTCATCCAGATTTGTCTCCATCACCCACATCTGTTCTTCTGATTTATCTGCCCCTTCTGGTCTGTCTGGCTCTTCTGGTTTCTTCGACTCTTCTGGTTTCTCAGGCTCTTCTGGTTTCTCAGGCTCTTCTGACTCCAGGATCATTGCCCGAAGAACATTGGCCTGACGAAACTTCCGGTTTCCTGCCCCCATACCGATTTTCTTCACCTGGCAGCTGTCAGGAAGAGTCTCTCTGGTCTTTAAAGCCGCCGCAATGGCCGCGCCAGTAGGAGTCACCATCTCTCCCTCATTGTCCGTAAAACGCAGCTTAAGTCCCCAGGCAGCAGCAATATTTGCCGTGGCCGGAACCGGCACCGGAAGAACTCCATGCTGACAGTGTACATGACCATAACCTTCAGACAAGGAAGATACTGCCACATCCTTAATTCCCAGATTATCTATGCAGACAGCTACACTTACAATATCAATGATGGAATCAATTGCCCCTACCTCGTGGAAATGCACCTGATCCATCGGCAGCCCATGAGCTTTTGACTCTGCCTCTGCCACAATCCGAAACATCTTTTTTGCCAGATCCTTTACATGGCTTCCTGCATCCAGACGGTCTATGATTTCATATACATCATGGAGATTCCTGTGAACGTGGCTATGGGTATGGCTGCTATTGTGGTCATGAGCATGACTGTGGCCAGCTTCATGAGTGTGGATAGGATCGTGGCTGTGGCCAGCTTCGTGACTGTGATTATGGCCATTCTCATGGTTATGATCATCCTCATGGTTATGGTCATGGCCGCCCCCGTGGCTATGCTCCTGCTCCTCCAGATGCACATCAAAGTCAAAGGCATCCAGCCCGCAGGTTTCCTTCCGTCCAAAGTGGAGATGATATCCGTCAATCCCCAGGCTTTCCAGCGCATTTTCCAGCGCCTTGCGGTCTGCGCCCAAATCCAGCAGCGCCCCCACCGTCATATCTCCGCTGATTCCTGAATTACATTCTAAATAAAGTATTTTTCCCATATTATCTCACCGCCAGTCTGTTTATTTGCGTTGCCAGATATCCGGCTCCGTATCCATTATCTATATTTACCACAGAAATTCCGTTTGCACAAGAATTAATCATCGTCAAAAGAGCGGATAATCCATGAAAAGATGCTCCGTACCCTACGGAAGTAGGAACCGCAATCACCGGACATTCCACCAAACCTGCTATGACTGTTCCCAGGGCGCCCTCCATGCCTGCCACTGCCACAATGCAATTAGCAGCCATAAGCAGGTCCCTTTTTGATAATAGCCGGTGAATCCCTGCCACTCCCACATCATAAATCCGCTCTACTCTGCATCCAAAATATTCTGCGGTCTGAGCCGCCTCCTCTGCCACTGGAATATCAGCTGTTCCTCCTGTACAGATTGCCACATTTCCCACCCGCTCCTTGCCCTCTGGTTCTATTTTCAGGATTCGGGAAACCGGGTCGTAAACAACCTGAGGCATCTGGCTTTTCACCAGCTCATACTGGGAAGCAGAGGCGCGGGTCCCAAGAACTTCCCCGTCTCTCTCATACAACCGCTTATAAATTTCTGCCAAATACTCATCCGGCTTTCCCTGACAATACACAGTCTCACCAAACCCGGTCCGAAGCTTCCGGTGAAAATCCAGTTTTGCATAACCCAAATCTTCATAAGGCAGATTTTCCAAAATTCTCTCTGCCTCCTCAATCTCCATACTGCCGGATTTTACCTGACGCAGCAAATCACCCACATCCATACATTTCCTCCTGACAAAATTTATTCCAGTCCTTTCCTGCAAATTTCCATCTGATGTGGAAACAGGCATGAATTTTGTTTTACAAGCAAGCCTGACGCCCAAAATTCATGTCCGTTCCCCTGCCGTCTGAATTGTTACAAATAAATCATGCGGCTGCAGATCCGCTCTAAAAGCTCCTTCGAATGGCTTACTGCCAAAAGCCCAAGGTTTCTCCTCTTTACTTCCTCCAGCAAAAATCCCCAAATCTGGCTTTGGGTAATCAAATCCAGCATGGCGCTGATTTCATCTGCCAGCAAGAACCGGGTTCCCTCTCCCAAAACTCGCGCAATGCAAAACCGCTGCAATTCCCCGCCGGACAGTTCTCCCGGATACCGTCTCAGCCAGTCCTTTTCAATACCCAGCCCGTCCAGCACCCGCTGCTCTACCCTCCTGCCTTCCTTTAAAACCTCACTCATTTTCAGCCGTGGATTTACGGACAGCTCCGGATGCTGCCAAATCATTTGGATTGGACAATATCCCTTATAACTGGCAATGGGTTTTCCATCCATCAGCACCTGCCCCTCATCTGGTTTTTCATATCCAGCCAGAATCTTACAAAAAGTAGTTTTGCCAAAACCACTGGGAGCCATCAGTCCCAGCCGTTCCCCGCTGTCCAGATGAAAGCTTATGTTGTTTAATATTTTCCGTCCATCTCTGCTATATTGAAAAGAAATATTGTTTGCTTCCAGTCTCATATATCCCTCCAGCATCTTACCCGGCCGCCTCGCAGCTGCCGGTAAGGAACCGGCTGCCTGCACTGTTCCTGCCGCCAGGGACATCTTGGTTCATAGACACACCCTTCCGGCAAATTGTCTCCGTAAGGCTGCGCCCCTGCCGCAGCCTGAAATCCATTTTTTGGCATCCCGCGAAACAATGCCCTTGTGTACGGATGGCGCAGCTGCTCCTCCTGGGTAAAATCTCCGGCCCATGCCTCCTCCAGATTTGTCCCTGCATAAAAGACAACAATCCGGTCTGCCGTGAGAAGAGCCAGCTCCAGATCATGGGTAATCAGAAGAACCCCTGCCCCTTCTTCTGCCATCTCACGGAAATGGGACAGCACCCTTTTCGCAGCCTCCAGGTGAAGTCCTGGCGTAGGCTCATCTGCAATCACCAGACAGGGCTTTCTCTGCACTGCTGCTGCAATCATTACCCGGCGGGCCATTCCCCCGGAAAGCTGAAACGGATAAAGAGATTCTGTTTCTTCCCCCAACCCATACCGTTCCAAAGCTTCCCGGCATTGCCTGCGGCTTTCCCTGTCTCTGGCTCCCTGACGTACCTGCTCGCCTGTGGTCATCAAAGGATTCAGATAGGAGGCGCCCTGTGGCACCAGAACGATCTCCCTGCCCCGAAGCTTTTTCAGCCGTTCCTCTGTCAAAGGCTCCCCTTTATAAAAAATATCTCCCTCCCAGGAAGCATTATACGGCAAAAGCCCCATGACTCCATGGGCCAGGAGACTTTTTCCCGAACCGCTGGAACCAACCACAGCCACCATCTCCCCTGCCCCCACCTCCAGACTCAAATCCCGGATTGCCTGCTGCTCCTCCCGCCTCCACCATCTCTTATATTGGGTAAATGATATGGATAAATGACGGACTGCAAGCAAAGGCGTCTTTTCTTTCTGTTCCATAGCTTAATAATCCTCTTTTCTGCCCCTGACCCCCGGATTGCCTGCTGTTTCTTGTTCTCTTGTGCACCCACTCATTCTTTTGAGTAATCAGCGCTCCCTGTCTCAGCTATGCGCCTGCTTTGGATTCAGCACACCTGCCACTGTATTTCCAATCACATGAAACATCATCACCACTGCTGCCAGAAGCGCTCCTGGAAACAGGGCCAGCCACCAGCGCCCCATCATCAGATGTCCCATACTTTCTGATAAAATCACACCGATTGCAGGCTGTTCCGGGGAAAGTCCAAAACCTAAAAATGTAATTCCAGCCTCATGCAGAATTGCATGGGGAAACAAAAGAACTGTGCCTACCAGCAGCTGAGGCAGCAAATGAGGTGCCATGTGTTTTCCTGCTATATAGCCCCACCCTTTCCCCAGCTTTCTGGCAATCGCCACATAAGGGCTTTCCTTCAGCTGCAGGGCCTCTGCCCGCAAAAGCCTTGCCAGAGAAGTCCAATGAGTCAGAGAGATTCCCACAGCCACCCCCCAAAAGCCTCTTCCCACTGCAAATGAAATCAAAATCAGCAATAACATATGGGGAATGCCCATAACCAAATCAATCATACATCCCATCACACCATCCACCCATTTTCCCATAATTGCCGACACCCCAATCACTGCTCCGATTCCTGCACTGATTACAGCCGTAAAAAGGCCAAGGCGGATGCTTAAAGAAAGTCCGGTGATGGTCCGTATAAACATATCCCGTCCCATCCAGTCTGTTCCAAAAGGATATTGGATACAAGGAGCCATATTCTTTCTGGAAAAATCGGTCTGAAGAGCTTTTTCTTCCCACATTGCCCCTGCTGCCGTAATCCCGAGAAGCGCCGCAATAAAGATTCCCGCACAGCAAAGGAGAAAAAGTCTCTGATTCCAGCCTTTCTTCTGTCTGATCATGATGTTTGTCCTTTCCTTTGTGCCTGCCTCAGCCTGGGATCTATAGCTGCACATAAAAGATCTGCTGTCATATTGCCTCCAAATACGATCCATGCGCTGATCACTGTAATCCCAAGCAGCAGCGGCACATCTCCCCCCAATCCGGCTGTCACTGCCGCCTGCCCTAATCCAGGATAGGAAAACACCTGCTCCACTAAAACAGAGCCTCCAAAGATTTCACTGACTGCGCCGAACTGCAGGGTCAGGGCTGGCAGCATCACATTGGGAAGCCCATGCCGCCACACAATCCGCCGAAAGCTCTCTCCCCTTGCACGGGCATACAGCACATAATCGCTTTCCATCACCTGAATCATCTTTTCCCGTGTATGAAGCATAATGCTGGATATGCTTGTTAAAGATAAGGCAGCTGCCGGCAAAATGGCATGGCGGAACCGGTCAGCTAAGGTTACTGCTTCGGCCTCCACTCCAACAGGAACGCCAAACCCCACTGGCAGCCACTGAAGCCTGACTGCAAATATCATCAAGAGCATCAGAGCCAGCCAGAACCCGGGTGTGCTTGCCATGATAAGCCCATAAAAGCACAAAATCCGGTCCGCCATGCCGCCCTTTTTTGCCCCGGCCCAAATACCCAGCCCAAATCCCAAACCTCCGGAAATCAGCCATGCTGCAGCCATCAATCCAAGGGAATTTGCCAGTCTTTCCTGAATCACCAAGGCCACTGGTCTCCGGTAGAGAAGAGAGGTTCCCATCTCTCCCCGGAAAAAATCCCCGGCCCAGGAAATAAACCTTCTTATGGGCGGCGTTCCCACTCCCCAGTAAGCTTCAAGCCTTGCAATCTGTTCCGGGCTCATACTTCCCAAAGCGGTCTGGCCTACATTGGCTGTAAGAGGGTCCACCGGAGACAAGGATACCAGCATAAAAGCCGAAAAACTGACCAAAAGTACCAGAACTGCCATCCTTACACATTTCCCTGCCAAAAAACGCCCCAGCCCTCTGTGTGAACAGCCTCTCATTCTGTTGTCTCCTTCCAGGTCCACTGGTCAATATTATTTACCACAGACCACCCATGTCCATGAGGATGAAGCTTCTGCTCTGCCACCAAAAGCCCTTCTCTTGCCCAATACAAATGATCCAGATTCACCAGCCAGATCCAGGGAATATCCCCTTCCTGAATGATTCCCTCTTTTCCGTCCCACTGTGCCTTTTTCCAGAGCTCATAGGACTCCTCCAGATTGCTGCTCGCAAGAGCCTCTTCCATGTACTGGTCCACAGTCTCATTGTGATAAGGAGAATATCTTGCATATTTCTCCCCCTGCTCTGTATGGTAAATATTATACAGTTCCATGGGCGTATGGGCTCCCCACCCCCACATCAAAGGTTCTGTATGGGCCCGGTCGTAAGCGGTATCCCAGCTGACTCCTTCTGTTTTCACCTCAATGCCAATCTCTCTTAACTGATTGGCTGTCTCTGCTGCCAATGCCTGACGCACCGAATCTCCTGCTGGATACATGAGGGAAAATTCTCCCCGCACTCCGTTCTTTTCCCTCACCCCGTCTGCTCCTGGCTTCCATCCTGCCTCATCCAGCAGCCGGATTGCCTCCGAAACATTGGTCTGAACCTGGGCAGCCTCATTGTACCAGGGCATTTTGTCACACACACTGTATGCAGGACTGCCATATCCATTTAACACATGCTCAATCATGGCCTGCCGGTCAATGGCCAGATTAATGGCACGCCTTACTGCCCTGTCCCCAGTAAAATCATTTCCTGCTGCCATTCCCCCTTTTGTTGTCTCTCCGGACAAAACTGCGGGCAGATTAAATCCCCGGTTATCCACGCTTTCAAAGGCCAAAAGCTCATATCCCGGAATGGCCTGTTCTGCATAAGCTGCAGCAGTATAAGCCAAATCTGCCTGGCCGGAACGGATGGCTACATAAGCTGCATCCTCCTCCATAAAAAGGATTGTCACCTTTTTCATCTTCGGACTTTCCCCATAATAATCCGGATTGGCTTCCAGAATCACCTGCTGCCCCCGATCCCACTGTTTCAGCATATACCGTCCGGAGCCAATGGGATTCTCACCATAATTTTCCCCATATCCGTGCTCTGGCACAATCCCTACATTTGCCATGGTATAAGGCCAGATAGAATAAGGACGGTTCATGTGGAATATCACTGTGTATCGGTCAACAGCTTCTGCCCTTTCCAGCATGGTAAAATCATTGACTGAGCTGATGTCTTTTAAAGTATTATAAGTAAATGCCACATCCTCTGCAGTGAGCTCTTCCCCATCTGTAAACCTTACCCCTTCCCGAAGCCTCACAGTCCAGGTCCTCCCGTTATCACTGGCATTTACTTCTGTGGCCAGATCATAGCCAATCTTTAAATCAGTTGTTGTCACAGTCAATGTGCTTTGAATCAATGGTTCATGAACATGCTCCCCTGCCCCCCATCCAAAAGCCGGATCAAATCCTGCCTCTGGCTCGGAGGATGGTCCCATCACCACAATCACCTCCTCCCGAATCCCATTTGATTCATCTGGCTGTAAAGCAGCGCCTGTATTTTCCTGCCCTGTCTCCTTTGTATCAGCCTGACTGCTTTTCTGCCCGCTGCACCCGGTTATTGTCAAAACCAAAGCTACTGTCATAACCATAGTGATTGTCTTCATTCTCATTAATATCATCTTTTTCTCGCTTTCCATCCGCTTTTGTCTATTGTAACCGTTCTGGCAAGTTCTGGCAGAATCTTAATATCACTTCTCAATGAACTTAAAAAATACCAGAACAATAACCTGTATTCCTTAAGAATATAGATTACCTTCCTGGTATCTGTTGCTTTTCTGTATAGTTTAATACTTTCTATTCTATTGATAAAAAACTATGACACTTCTGTATCGGTTGAAAGCTTCTGCTTTCGAATAAAAAAAGTATAATAAAAAACATGTGATTCGTCAAGATAATTTTTGTCTAAACAGGCATTAATAAAAACGCCTGTTACAGTTCACGGGACAGGAAAAACATTTGCGCTTGAAAACACGTGCGGCAGTTCCATCAATGAAACCATGGAAGCAGCACAAGAAGCTTTAGCTGTGTATCTTCTTACTCTTTTGGAACAGGAAAAAGTAATTGCCTCTCCCTCCGATATCTCTGCTATTCATGCAAGTGATGGTTTTTCCTCTCTTGTATCTTGTGACATTAACCAATATAAGGACACCAAA
>CATLIJ010000054.1 GCA_949948825.1 uncultured Clostridiaceae bacterium | reverse complement strand
CGGAGGGAGTGGAGATTGGGGAATCGGACAATCCCATGATTGAGATTCGTTTGCGTGTGGAGCCGCTTGTCACCAGGAATTTTGAGCTGACTGAGTCTGATATTGTCCTGAAGGGCCAGTCCAGGGAGCTGGAATATAAGCTTTTGCCCTCCCGTGTTACTGTGACTATTCAGGGATTGAAGGAAGACTTAGAGCAGCTGACCAAGGAGGATTTAAAGGCATTCCTGGAGCTGGAAGGGCTACCGGAGGGGAATCACAAAGGAAGTCTTCAGTTTGAATCCAGTGACCGGTTTGATCTGGTTTCTCAAAGTGAGTTCCAGATTCAGGTTCAGAACCAGAATCAGGCCGGACCAGGGGAGAGCAGCGGGGACTCTTCTGAGCCGGAGACAGAAGATGGAGAGAGTGTATCCCAGGGGGAAAGTACAGAAGCTATCCAGGTCCAGGGACCTGGCTTTACGGAACCGGCAACAGAGGCTGGAGCGGTTCCTGGTATGACAGAAGGTCAGAACGGACCTGCGGAGACACAATAGCAAATGGTCATCTGTGCCAGAGTGAGAGCGCGGCATGGCCACAAGAATGAAAACAGAGAGGGGTATAAACTGAGTGGTTAGCAGAAACATTACGATAAAAAATGCATCCGGCCTTCATTTGCGTCCGACCGGTATGCTGTGCAGCGAAGCGATTAAATATCAATCATCAGTCCGGTTTGTATCTCGCGGCACCCCAACCAATGCCAAGAGTGTATTGAGCGTGCTGGGGGCTTGTATAAAATGTGGAGACGAAATCGAGTTTGTATGTGAGGGGCCGGATGAAGAGCAGGCCCTGGAAGCTATGATCCGTTTGGTGGAAAGCGGTTTGGGCGAGTGATTTTATGGGGAGAATGGGAATATGCTTTTTTGAAAGTGTATTTCACATAAATAATTAATAAGGAGGAGTTGTGACATGTATAAGGGAACCAATGCTTCTTCTGGTATTGGTATCGGAACAGCTGTGATTGTAGAGGAGACAGAGCTGGTCATTGAGAAGAAGACTGTGACAGACACAGAAGGGGAAGTGGGGCGCTTTAAGGGGGCGCTGGATAAGACCATGAAAGATACTGAGGCGCTTGCAGCGGATCTTGCCACACGGGTAGGGGAGAAAGAGGCTGAGATTCTGCAGGGGCATCTGATGCTTTTGATGGACCCTATGTTAATCGGAGAGATTGAGAACACCATTAAGGGGGAGAAGATCTGCAGTGAATTTGCCATTGAGATGGTGTGTACCATGTATGCTAATGTATTTGCAGGCATGGATGATGAACTGATGCAGCAGCGGGCAACGGATATGAGGGATATTAAGACCCGGATGCAGCGGGTGCTTTTAGGAGCAGAGACAGTGGACATTGCTTCTCTTCCTGCTGGCAGCATTCTGGTGGCAAAGGATCTGACCCCCTCCATGACAGCTGGAATCAATCCGAAAAATGTGGTGGGTATTGTGACCGAGCTGGGCGGCAAGACCTCTCACAGCGCTATTTTGGCGCGGGCTCTGGAGATTCCCGCGGTGGTTGCAGTGAATGATTTCATGAATCAGGTAAAAGACGGGGACCGGGTGATTTTGGACGGAGATGCTGGATGTGTGTTTGTGAATCCGGATGCTTCTGTGGAGAAAGACTATGCAGACAAGCGGGAGGCATTTCTGGCAGAGAAAAAAGAGCTGGAAAAGTATATTGGACAGCCGACCATTACAAAGGACGGGGTGACTGTAGAGCTGGTGGCTAATATTGGAAAGCCAAAGGATGTGGAAAAGGTGCTGCAGTATGACGGAGAAGGCGTGGGCCTGTTCCGGACTGAGTTTTTGTTTATGGACCGCAATTCCATGCCCACAGAGGACGAGCAGTTTGAAGCTTATAAAAAGGTAGCAGAAGCCCTTGGAGGCAAGCCGGTAATCATTCGTACCCTGGATATTGGCGGAGATAAGGAGATTCCTTATATGGGTCTGGAAAAGGACGAAAATCCTTTCCTGGGCTATCGGGCCATCCGTCTCTGTCTGGACCGGAAGGAGGATATCTACAAGCCTCAGCTTCGTGCTCTCCTTCGGGCCAGCGCTTTTGGCAACATTAAGATTATGATTCCTCTGGTGACTTGCATTGATGAGTACCGGGAAGCCAAGGCTTTGATTGATGAGCTGAAGCTTGAACTGGACCGGAAGGGAATTGCTTACAATAAGGATATTCAGGTAGGTATTATGGTGGAGACGGCAGCTGCGTCTCTGATTGCAGATATTTTTGCCAAGGAAGCGGACTTCTTCAGCATTGGAACCAATGACCTGACCCAGTATACCATGTCCGTAGACCGGGGAAATGATAAGATTTCTTATTTGTATTCCACATTTAACCCGGCAGTGCTTCGAAGCATCCGGCGGATTATTACCTGCGCAAGAGAGGAGGGAATCATGGTTGGCATGTGCGGTGAAGCAGCCAGTGATCCCATGATGATTCCCCTTTTGCTGGCCTTTGGCCTGAATGAGTTCAGCATGAGCGCATCAGCGATTTTGTATTCCAGAAAGCTGATCACAAGCTTAAGCACACAGGAACTCCAGGCAGTGGCAGATAAGGCGATGAGCTTTACTACCACAAAGGAAGTCGAAGATTATATGCGCGGTTTTGTGGCAGGGCTGTAAGCCTTCTGGCAGGAATTTCCTCTGCAGATAGAAAAGCTGGCACGGAATAACCCTGTTTTGGCTGCCACAGACGTATGTGGCAGCCATTTCCTCTTTTGTCAGAAAGCGCAGTGTTGACCTTAGAGAAGACAGGACAAAGGACGCAGAATAGGATGGTAGTAATATGGTAGTTTATCTGATCAGTTATGGGGGGAGTATTTTATTAGCAAGAGCCAAGCATTATTATCTGTCTGGCGCTGTGCTTTTGATTGCCGCTTTGTGGCTGTATATTCGGGATTACCGGCAGACTAAGAATCTGATTCATCTGCGGGGATTGTTTTCCTTGTTCTGGGTTGGGGGACAGGGGATTGCGTGTTTGAAATTAAGCCAGCTGCAGAGAGACTGGACCTGGGGGACCTGGATTTGTTTTGCTCTGGCATTTTTGGGATTTTGGGTTGTATTTGAGGTGATGAGTCGGCTTTATGGAACTGGATACGACAGTCACACCAGATGGAGAGGCTTTCGGGGAAATCCAAGACCCATATTTGAGATGATCTGCGGTTTGTCTGCTGTCTCAGTGGCAGCTTTTGTGTGGGAGGCAGCAGCGCTGGGATATATACCTTTGTTTTTGCGGGGGATTCCTCACGCATATTCGGAATTTCATCTTCCGGGCATACATTATTTTACGGTGTCCTGTGTTCTTGTGCCGTCTTTGTCTATATTGTATTTTCATGTGGAGCGGGGCAGGGGAAGTGAGAGACGGATGGTGATTGCTGCTGTGATGACTGGTATTTCTCTGCTGATTCCTGTTTTGTGTGTATCCCGGTTTCAGTTTGTCTTTGCTGTGATGCTGGCTACGATCACTTATATTGCCTTGCAAAAGCAGTTTGACCCCAAATATCTTCTTGGATTGACGGGAATTTTGCCGGTGTATCTGCTTCTGACTGTGGCAAGAAGCCATGATGTGGAGTATTTAAACGGGATTTTTGAGATGAAATATGCCCGGATGCCCATATTCATCACACAGCCTTATATGTATATTGCCAATAATTATGAAAATTTTAATTGTCTGGTGGAAGTGCTTCCCAAACATACCTTTGGGATGCGCAGCCTGTTCCCTTTGTGGGCGCTGACAGGACTGAAGTTTTTGTATCCAGACAAATTAATCAATTTTCCCATCTATATTAATAAGGAAGAGCTGACTACCTTAACCCTGTTTTATGATGCTTATTACGATTTTGGGTGGGTGGGGGTTCTGGTTTTTTCCTGCCTTTTAGGAGCAGCAGCTTATCTTCTGTCCGTGAAACTGAGGGAAATGCAGAGTCCCATGGGGTATCTTCTGTATGCTCAGATGGGAGCCTATTTGATTCTGTCATTTTTTACCACATGGTTCAGTAATACGACCACATGGTTTTATTTGATTTTGACTGGATTGATGGGAATTTACTATCATATGAATGAACACAGGAGGAGAAGATAAGGATGATTTCAGAGAAGATGATACCTTTGGTGGAGAACAATTCCGTGATTCGGGTGATGTTTGAGGAGGGAAAACGTCTGGCTGCCATTTACGGGGCAGAGAATGTGTATGATTTCAGCCTGGGGAATCCTAATGTTCCGGCGCCAGAGGAAGTGAAGCAGTCCATACTGGAGATTTTGGAGGAAGAGGACCCGGTTATTGTTCATGGATATATGAGCAATGCAGGGTATGAGGATGTGCGGGAAGTGATTGCGCAGGACTTGAACCAGCGGTTTGGCACAGCCTTTGGGGACAGGAATATCTTAATGACAGTAGGAGCTGCCAGCGGCCTGAATGTGATTTTAAAGACCATTCTGAATCCTGGAGATGAGGTGGTGGTGTTTGCGCCTTATTTTGTGGAATATGGAAATTATGTGACAAATTATGATGGGAGGCTGGTGGTGATTTCTCCCAATACGGTGGACTTTCAGCCCAATTTGCAGGAGCTGGAGGAAAAGCTGACACAGAATACAAAGGCTGTTATTATCAATACCCCCAACAATCCTTCAGGAGTGATTTACTCAGAGGAGACCTTAAAGCATTTGTCCCGGATTCTTGAGGAAAAGAGCAAAGCCTGGGGGAATCCGATTGTTCTCATCTCGGATGAGCCTTATCGGGAGCTGGCTTATGATGGAGCGGTGGTTCCCTATGTGACGAAATATTATGACAATACGGTTGTCTGCTATTCTTACAGTAAGTCCCTGTCCCTTCCAGGAGAGCGGATCGGGTATTTGGTGATACCGGATGAAATGAAGGACAGCCGGGAGGTATTTACAGCAGCAGCCATTGCCAACCGGGTCTTGGGCAGCGTCAATGCGCCATCTCTTATGCAGCGGGTCATAAAACGATGTATCGAAAAAGGGGCTTCTGTGAATCTGAAGGCTTATGATAAGAACCGGAACCGGCTGTATGAGGGCTTAAAAGCATGCGGCTTTTCCTGCATCCGACCCCAGGGGGCTTTCTATCTGTTTGTCAAGTCGCCGGAAGAGGATGAGAAAGCCTTTTGTGACAGGGCATCCAGGCATCATCTGCTTTTGGTGCCAGGAAGCTCCTTTGCCTGTCCTGGATATGTGCGTATTGCCTATTGTGTGTCCTATGAACAGATTGAACGGGCAATGCCAGCCTTTCAGGCGCTGGCAGAGGAATATGGAATAAGACCGGAAAAGTGACAGCAGAATGGAAGAAACAGACAGGGAGGCCAGCACATGAAGACTTGGGAAAGAAATATCAGAAAAGTGGTTCCCTATGTTCCGGGGGAGCAGCCAAAGGGAGAGAAGCTTATTAAGTTGAATACCAATGAGAATCCTTATCCTCCTGCGCCGGGAGTGAGGCAGGCGCTTTTGGAGATGGATTTTGAAAGCTTAAGAAAATATCCGGACCCGGCAGCCAGAGCTCTGGTGGATTGTCTGGCAGAATATTATGGGGTGGGGGCGGACCAGGTGTTTGTGGGGGTAGGCTCGGATGATGTGCTGGCCACAGCATTTCTGACCTTTTTTAACTCGGAGAAGCCAGTGCTGTTTCCAGATGTCACTTATTCCTTTTATAAGGTTTGGGCGGAATTATTTGGAATTCCCTATGAGACGCCAGCCCTGGACAAGGCATTTTTGATCCGTCCGGAGGACTATTTCAGAGAAAATGGGGGCGTGATTTTCCCAAATCCCAATGCTCCCACAGGACTTTTTCTGGATTTATCCCAGGTGGAGGAGATTGTCCGGCATAATCCGGACGGGATTGTGATTGTGGATGAGGCTTATATTGATTTTGGCGGCGAGTCAGCCCGAAAGCTGCTGGATCGCTATGAGAATCTGCTGGTGGTCCAGACCTTCAGCAAATCCCGTTCTCTGGCAGGGATGCGGATTGGCTTTGCCATGGGCAGCCCCCGGCTGATTCAGGCTATGAATGATGTGAAATATTCCTACAATTCTTACACCATGAATCTGCCCTCACTGGCTCTTGGGACAGAAGCAGTGAAGGATGAAGCGTATTTTCGGGAAACCCTGGAAAAAATTGTTCATACCAGAGAGAAAGCCAAAAAGCGTTTTCAGGAGCTGGGATTTACCTTTCCGGATTCCATGGCGAATTTTATTTTTGCTTCCCATGAGCGGATTCCGGCTGCGGAGCTTTTTTCCGCTCTTCAGAGGGAAAGAATTTTTGTAAGATATTTTGATGCTCCACGGCTTTCCAATTATCTGCGGATTACCATTGGTAGGGAGGAAGAGATGGAGGCGCTGTTTGCATTTCTTGAAGATCAGGTGAGTGGATGGAAACCATAAAAAGGTATGTAAGAATCCTTTTAAATATTGCAGTTCCTTTTTTGGGAATCGTGGCTGTGTGTTGGGCTGTGCCAAAACTACTTGGATATTTTATGCCTTTTGTGATTGGATGGCTGATTGCCATGACTGCCAATCCTTTGGTGCGTTTCCTGGAAAGCAAGGTGAAAATTGTCAGAAAGCACAGCTCTGTGCTGATTATTGTGGCAGCCCTGGGGCTTGTGATTGGGCTGGGGTATTTTATTTTGTCCCGTCTTTTTATGCAGGCGTCCAGTCTGGCCAGAGATCTGCCTGTAATGTATGAGACTGCTTCCGGAGCTTTGAACCGCTTTTTTCTCCGGTTTCAGGATGCGGCCCGGTTTTTGCCGAAAAATGTAGGGCAGGCGTGGAGTGATTTTACTGGCAATGTGGGGGAGATGATCAGTCTTTTGGTGCAGAAGGCTGCATCCCCCACAGTGGAGGCAGCAGGAAATATGGCCATGGGCATTCCCAATGTAATGGTCAATGTGGTTGTGACAATTTTGTCTTCTTATTTTTTTCTGGCAGAACGGGAAAGGATTCTGGCGTTTTGGAGAAAATATCTGCCAGCAGGAGGCAGACAGTATTTTCAGAAGCTGAGGGAGGATATCCGGCATCTGGTCGGGGGATATTTTCTGGCTCAGTTTAAGATTATGTTTCTGGTAGCATTTATTTTGCTGGCAGGTTTTCTGGTCTTGGGAATCCGGTATGCTTTTTTGCTGGCTATATTGGTGGCCATCCTGGATTTCCTCCCTCTCTTTGGAACAGGAACCGTGCTGCTGCCCTGGGCTGTGGTGAAGCTTTTGTCCGGAGAATATATGCTGGCTTTGGGGCTTGCGCTTTTGTATGTGGTGAGCCAGGTGGCAAGACAGATGGCACAGCCAAAGCTGGTGGGTGATTCCATGGGGCTGCCTCCTCTGTTTACCTTGGTTTTGCTTTATATTGGATTTAAGGTTAAGGGTATTTCAGGGATGATTCTTGCGGTTCCTTTAGGGATTTTGGCCATAAGGCTTTATGAGTACGGGATTTTTGATTCAATGATTGAAAATGTAAAGCTGCTGGCAAAGGAGATTGAAAGGCTCCGGCGGGGGGAGTAGAAAGGATACAAAATGACAAAGAAGAAGCTTGCTTTGGAAATAATCAAGAGACTGAAGAAGGAATATCCCCAGGCCGGGTGTACACTGGATTATGATGAGGCGTGGAAGCTGCTGGTCAGCGTGAGGCTGGCGGCTCAATGTACAGATGCCAGAGTCAATGTGGTGGTGGAAGGCTTGTATGAAAAATATCCCAGCGTGGAAGCTTTGGCAGAAGCCACAGTGGAGGAGATTGAAGCCATTGTCCGTCCCTGCGGACTGGGACACAGCAAGGCAAGAGATATCAGCGCCTGTATGAAAATGCTGCAGGAGGAGTATGGGGGGAGGATTCCGGAGGATTTTGACAAGATTCTCAAATTGCCTGGGGTAGGGCGGAAAAGCGCTAATCTGATCATGGGGGATGTGTTTGGAAAACCGGCGATTGTGACAGACACTCATTGCATCCGTCTGGTGAACCGGATGGGTCTGGTGGATGGGATAAAGGAGCCAAAAAAGGTGGAAATGGCGTTGTGGAAGCTTATTCCGCCAGAGGAGGGAAGTGACTTCTGCCACCGGCTGGTATATCATGGAAGGGAAGTGTGTACAGCCCGGACAAAGCCTTATTGTGACAGATGCTGTCTGGAGGATGTGTGCAAAAAGGCAGGGGTATAAAAGGAGAAGGAGTGGTGTCTATGAAATATCGGATTCAGAAGATTTATGACAGATTTGTATGCCTGGGGGCAGAATGTGAGGATACGTGCTGTAAGGGCTGGCAGATTGAAATTGACAGAAAAACCTATGAGGCATACCGAAAGGTAAAAGGAAGGCTGGGGCTTCGCCTGCGGCTTGGCATGGACTCAAAAAGGCGTTGTTTCCGGATGCGGCGGCGGGCCTGTGTGTTTTATAACTCTGACGGATTATGTGATGTGTACAGGGAGCTGGGACGGGACGGTCTTTGCCAGAGCTGTAAGGAGTATCCAAGACATAAGGAGGATTATGGCCAGCTTCAGGAGGTGATGCTTTCCCTGTCCTGTCCGGAGGCAGCGCGGATGATTCTGGAGGATGAAACTTCCGGGGCCTGGGTGGAAAAAATACAAAAGGACAGGGAAAGGGTTTCTGGCAGGGAATTGTGGGAGGTTTCCAGAAGGATTTTAGCGGATCTGGAGAAGGTCCGGGAGGTGACAGCCCGGATCTGGAGAGACCGGCAGATTCCCTGGAACGAAAGACTGGCCATGGGGCTGGCTTTTGCCCATGATGTCCAAAGACACTGGGATACAGAGGAGGACCGGACCTGGTGGGCAGAGAAGCTTGCCAGACGGTATCTGGCCTCTGGTGCGCCGGAGCGTTTTCACAAGAAACTGCAGGAGATGGAGGGGGACAAAAGCTTATCTGGTAAAAAAAGGCCCAGGTGGGCGGAACGCCGGATTCGTATGGCTGGATGGCTCCGTCAGATGAGAGGGATGGAACCTGTGCTGGAGGACTGGAGCAAGCTTCTGGACGAGATGTGTACGGTTTTGTACCATGACTGGGACTGGGAAAAGTATCATACTCTTTGTGAGGAATTTGACAGGGAAAACACAATGCTTGCCCAGGCATGGGAGAATCTGGCTCTGTATTTTCTGAATACGTTTCTTTTGGGAGCTGTCTATGATGGGGATGTGTTTGGGAAGGTCAAGCTGGCTGTGTTTGGCGTATTGGTAATCCGGGAAAGATGTCTGTTTGTATACGGAACACAAGGAAAGGCAGGAAAAGAGGCGATGATTCGGGCTGCGTGGCAATATTCCAGACAGGTGGAAAATTCTGACAAAAATCTGGAATTTCTGGAAAATGATTTCCTGGAAAATCCGCTTTTTGGATTACATGCCATGCTGGAGGCTCTGCGATGATTGACTTGCATGGTCAGATTTCCCTGGGTTTTGTGAAAAAAAGGCGGTTTACCGGAAGCTATCAGGGAATGCGCTATCTTCTTCAGAAAAAGGAGACAGAGAAAGCAGACGGGGAGGGAGAGCCCAGGACGGAGACCGTTTTGGAGGCAATTGTGTGGCCGGAGCCAATGAGCTTTGAGGCCACAGAGGAGGAAGCTAAGGTCAGGAGGAAATTTCCGTTTCATAAAGACGGACTTTGGGAGGCAACCGAGTGGCTGAATCAGATGTATGAGGAGAGGTACCGATGAACATAAGGGAGATCACAGGAGTTTATTTTAGTCCTACAGAGAATACAAAAGCTGTAATCCAGTGGATTATGGGGCAGCTTCCAATCAGACAGGAAATGTTGGACTTAACAGATCCGGGCCAGCGGCCGGATTATTATTTTCTTGAAAATGAGGCTGTGACCGTGGGAGTTCCGGTGTATGGGGGAAGGGTGCCAGCCACAGCGGCAGAGCGGCTGAAAAAGCTGCATGGGCGTCAGACAGCAGCTGTGCTTGTAGTGACTTACGGAAACCGGGCTTATGAGGATGCTCTTCTGGAACTAAAGCTTATTATGGAAAGGCAGGGGTTTCGTCCCATTGCGGCGGCGGCAATCCCTGCCCAGCACAATATTGTCCCTGGTATTGGAAAGGGAAGGCCGGATAAAGGAGACCGGAGAAAAATCAGACAGTTTATCCGGAGGGTTGGGACCCGGTTTTGGGAGATGACCAGCAATTACCGGATTGGCAAGCTGAAGGTGCCTGGTCATCGTCCCCTGAAAAAGTATCATGTGCTGCCCTTAAAGATTAAAGTGAGCTCTTCCTGCAATGGCTGTAAGGAATGCATCCGGAAATGTCCGGTGCAGGCGATTTCCCGCACAGACCCAAAGGTGACAGATACAAAACGGTGCATTGTGTGTATGCGATGTGTGAAGGCGTGTCCAAAGAATGCCAGGAAAATTCCAGTTATGGCGATGTTAATGGTAAAGCATAAGCTGAAAAAGGTTTGCGCCGAGAGAAAGGAACCGGAGTTTTTTATTTTATAGCTGCTGTCAGGGAGGGAAAAGGCCGTGAAGGTGCGAAAACATTTTTATTTTTCCGGACGGGTTCAGGGGGTTGGATTCCGTTTTCAGGCATGCCGGATTGCCCGCTCTCTGGGACTGACCGGCTATGTGCAGAATCTTATGGACGGGCGGGTGGAGTTAGAGGCCCAGGGGGAGGAAGCCATTGTGTGGGATCTGGTGTCAGCCCTTCACAGACAGCCATACATCCGGATTGAGGATATGGAGACAAAGGATCTGCCTTTGAAGGAGGAGAAGGGGTTCCAGATGGCGAATTAATGATGTTACAGTTCATGCTAGATTCCACATCAGGCGAACGCCCAGCTTTTGTCCGTGGAAGACGGGCAAGAAGATGCCCCCCGTGAACAGTAATTTAATGATGGACATGCTTTGACAGAAGGAGTTGACAAACAGAACCAGGATTGCTATGATTATAGGAACGCGAGAGAAAGGGTGAATACCATGGATAGGATTGTATTATCATTGCTGGTGGACAATACGGCCGGTGTCCTAAGCCGGGTGGCAGGGCTGTTCAGCCGCCGCGGTTATAATATTGAAAGCTTGACCGTAGGTGTCACGGCAGATGAGCGGTATTCCCGGATGACAGTGGTGTCTCTGGGAGATCAGGAGATTCTGGAGCAGATTGAAAAGCAGCTGCGCAAGCTGGAGGATGTGCGGGATATAAAGGAGCTAAAGCCAGGACAGTCGGTTTACCGGGAGCTGATTATGGTGAAGGTGAAGGCCAATGCCAGCGAGCGTCAGGCTATTGGCGCTATTTCCGATATTTTTCGGGCAACCATTGTGGATGTGGGAAAGGACTCTCTGACTGTAATGCTGACTGGCGACCAGTCAAAGCTGGATGCGCTGATCAATCTGTTGGAGGATTATGAGATTTTGGAGCTGGCAAGAACCGGACTTACAGGATTGGCCAGAGGCTCTGAAGATATCCGGTATCTGCCATAGGAAGAGGAGTTTTCTAAGGAATAGTTCCTAAGGCAGGGGAGGAGGAAATGAGGCGTGTCAGGAAGTCTCTGCCGGAGGGTCCGGCGGGAGAGCCTTTGCACAATAGAGCAGCGTTTGGGACAACAGATTGTCCGGACGTGCAGGAAAGGATAAGGAG
>CATLIJ010000053.1 GCA_949948825.1 uncultured Clostridiaceae bacterium | reverse complement strand
GATTTTGGCAGCAAAGCTGGCTCATATTGAAACTGTGCTGGTGCCGGACAAAAACCGTCCGGATATTGGGGAGCTGTCAGAAGAAATTACAGAAGGTCTGGAAATTGTATATGTAAAGACCATGGAAGATGTGCTGGAAAAAGCATTTGGGGCAGCACAGTAAAACAAAATACTTGATAAGACGAAGGACGGAGGAATTTATGATTATCAAAAAAGTGGAACTGGAAACTGTCTGTGGCATCACAAGCAGGCTGCCGGACAGTCCCTACCCAGAGATTGCCTTTGCAGGAAAGTCAAATGTGGGAAAATCGTCTCTGATCAATGCGCTGATGAACCGAAAGTCTCTTGCCCGGACTTCTTCCCAGCCAGGGAAGACTCAGACGATTAATTTCTATAATATTAATGATGCATTTTATTATGTAGATCTGCCTGGATATGGCTATGCCAAGGTTCCGGTGGAGGAAAAGGTAAGATGGGGGAAGATGATCGAGCGGTATTTGCGGAGTTCTTCTATGCTGAAATGTTTATTTCTGCTAATTGATATCCGCCATGAACCCTCTGCCAACGATAAACTGATGTATGAATGGATTCGGGAGAGAGGATATTCCCCGGTGATTGTTGCTACAAAGGCAGATAAACTGAATCGCAGTCAGATACAGAAACATGTGAAGCAGGTGAGAGACGGCCTGGGAATCGGGGCTGGGGGGACAGTGATTCCTTTTTCCTCTGTGACCAAACAGGGGAGAGAAGAGCTGTGGGAGCTGATTGAAAGTGTGACAGTTGAGAAAGAAAGAGCATAAAAAGCAGATAATAACTGGAATTATCTGATTATTCTTCAGAAAAAAGTCAGGAAATGTTTACTTTTATTTCACTTGTGCTTTTTGGAAGTTCATGGTATAACTTGGGATATGCTGCAGGGCGGGCTGTTTTTTGCGAAACAGTGTGAGCTGCAGCAGATCTTTAGGAAACAGACCGCCATGGGAAAGGAGAGGATAACTATGGCAAAGGATTATATTACATTTACCATTGGACCGAAGAAGGATATTGCACTGATTGCTCATGATAATGAAAAGCCGAAATTAATTGAATGGTGTAAGGAGCATTATGCTGTGCTGAAGCACCATAATCTGTATGGCACGGGAACCACAGCAAGAATGATTACAGACCAGACCGGCCTTACAGTCAAGGGGTACAACAGCGGTCCTCTGGGAGGAGATCAGCAGATTGGAGCGAAGATTGTAGAGGGCGTGATTGACTTTGTGGTGTTTTTCTCAGATCCCCTGACTGCTCAGCCTCATGATACGGATGTGAAGGCATTGATGAGAATTGCCCAGGTATATGATATTCCTATTGCAGTGAATAAGGCTACAGCGGATTTTATGATTACTTCGGATTATATGGAGACGGATTATCAGCATGATGTCATTAATTTCCGGAAGAATATCCAGGAGAGAGCAGAGACACTGTAGGGCAGCATTGCCTGCATGGGACAGAAGCAGCGCTTCTTTATACCAGAGTATGGATATACAAAGAGCTGCTTTGTGAGGCGAAGGCCTGATGCTTCTTGTCTGCCGAAGACGGGCAAGAAGATGCCCCCGTGAACAGTAACAATATGGTTGAAGGAGGAGAACTTGCTTTGAATGGCAGGTTCTTTTTCTGTATGGGAAACATAGGATAAATTGTTGCTGCTCACGGAGCAATGTCATTTTAGATAAGGGATGGGAAAAGGTCCGCAAGACAAGAAAGAGAGAAGAGGAGGGAGACAGGATCATGAAAGTGGTGGATATGCATTGTGATACCATATCTGAGATCTATGAGCATCGGAAAAAAGGGTGGAAGGGGAGCCTTTTGGAAAGTGATCTTCATGTGGATCTTCAAAAGATGAAAAAGGGGAATTATCTGCTGCAGAATTTTGCCTTATTTACTCATTTGGGCAGGGAGAAGGACCCTTTTGCCTATGCCATGAAGCTGGTAGATGTGTTTTATGAGGAAATGGAAGCACATTCGGATCAGATTGGAATGGTGAGAAACTGGCAGGAGATAGAAGAAAACTGCCAAAAAGGAAAGATGTCTGCCTTGCTGACCTTGGAGGAGGGCGGCGTCTGTATGGGGGAGCTGGGATTTTTGAGGGATTTTTACCGGTTGGGAGTGCGGATGATGACTCTTACCTGGAATCTGCCCAATGAATTGGGCTATCCCAATCAACGGGAGGAGGGAGAAGATACCGGACGTCCGTCCCGGTGGGTTGCGGATACAGAGCATGGCCTGACAGAAACCGGAATCGCATTTGTTCAGGAAATGGAACGAATCGGAATGATTATTGACATTTCCCATTTAAACGACAGAGGAATCTGGGATGTGTTTCAATATACAAGGAAGCCTTTTGTGGCCAGCCATTCCAATGCCCGGGCGCTGGCGGGCCATCCCAGAAATCTGACAGATGAGATGATTCGTGCATTGGCAGAGAGAGGCGGTGTGGCTGGAATTAATTTTTGTGCATCCTTTCTCCGGGATGAGGAGGAGGGCAAAGACCCTGTACATAGCAAATGCTGTCACATGGTTGCCCACATGAAACACATGAAGCAGATAGGGGGAATTGGGTGTATTGGCCTGGGAAGTGATTTTGACGGGATTACCAGTATTGTGGAGATTCCGGACTGTTCAGCCATGGGAATGCTGGCCGATGAAATGAGCCGCCAGGGCTTTACCCTGGCGGAGATAGAAGCAGTCTTTTCTGGCAATGTGCTGCGTCTGTATAGAGAACTGCTGTAGGGAATTGCTATTTGTTTTCCTCTTCGCTTTTATCCAGGGCAGAGACAAAGAGATATTTACGAATCAGGAACAGGACAGATATGGCTATAATTCCAATCAGGGTATGATAAATGGGCATGTGTTCAATGATCATCTCTCTGGCAGTGGAGAACAGCAGTACCTCCACTACAGAGTCCAGGTCATGGCGGCAGAGCATTTTCAGCAGCTCAATTCCAATGATGATATCAAACAGCTGCTTGAGAAACTGGTTAAATTCGCCGTCCTGCACAAGGCCTTTCAGTTCCATCGGCACATGAGTAAGCATAATCACCAAGGCAAAAATTACGATTATAGCCATTAACAGTTCCAGAAACATTGCTGTGTTGAAAATAAAACTTTGTACTTTGGATGCTTTTTCTCCTACATGTTGTTTCATACCTTCTCCTCTTTAATGATTTTCCTGGCGCCTAGTGCTCCCTCCAGACAGAAAAGGCGGTTGTGGGCTGTCTGGTGCGTGCCAGTGCTAGGCGAAATATGGTTTCTATTCTATTATAATAGAAGACTGGGAAAATAGCAAATGGATTGTCTGGAAAACACCTGTGGATTGCAACAAGAAATGTATAGAAATTTCCAGTATTGTTTGCAGGGATGCTTTATCGCTTTAAATTTTAACATTTTAAAGCATTGAAAAGTTGACGCGGCGAAGATTTTGTAGTATGATACCTATTGTGTGTTCTTGCGGAATACATAAAACATTACAAAATCAAAGGGAGATTAGGATTATGAGAAAATCAGCAAAGGTATTATCCATGGCTCTGGCAGCTTCCATGGTGCTGTCTCTTGCCGCCTGTTCCGGCGGGTCTGACGGGGCAGCTTCCACAGAGGCAGGTACAACAGCAGAGGCAAAGTCAGATGCTGCCGCAGAAGGGACAGAGGCAGAAAAGGACAGTGAGAGTGCAGACAATAAAGATGCTGCGGGAACCGGCGAAACCTATACGGTTGGCATCTGCCAGCTGGTGCAGCACGATGCACTGGATGCAGCCACTCAGGGATTTAAGGATGCTTTGAAGGAAGCTTTGGGAGATTCGGTTCAGTTTGACGAGCAGAATGCCCAGGGAGATTCCAATACCTGCTCTACCATTATTAACAGCTTTGTGTCCTCAGGTGTGGATTTGATTCTTGCCAATGCAACACCGGCTTTGCAGGCAGCTCAGGCAGGTACCAATGAGATTCCGGTTCTTGGAACCTCTGTGACTGAGTACGGAGTGGCTCTTGGCATTGATGGATTTACCGGCACAGTGGGAGGCAATATTTCCGGAACTTCGGATCTGGCTCCATTGGATGAGCAGGCGGCTATGCTTCATGAGCTGTTCCCGGAGGCTAAGAAGGTTGGTCTTTTGTATTGTTCTGCGGAAGCCAATTCCCAGTATCAGGTGGATACTGTGAAGGCAGCTTTGGAGGAGCTGGGCTATACCTGTGAGTATTATGCTTTTTCTGATTCCAATGATCTGTCCACCATTGTCACAAAGGCAGCAGCAGAGAGTGATGTAATGTATGTGCCTACGGACAATACGGCGGCAGCCAATGCGGAGATTGTAAATAATATCTGCCAGCCGGCAGGAGTTCCGGTGATTGCAGGAGAAGAGGGCATTTGCCGTGGCTGTGGAGTGGCTACCTTGTCCATCAGCTATTATGATCTGGGAGTAGGTACCGGAAAGATGGCTGCAAAGATTCTTACTGGCGAGTCAGATATTTCTCAGATGCCCATTGAATATGCGCCTCAGTTTACTAAGAAATACAACAAGCCTCTCTGCGAAGCACTGGGAATCACGGTTCCGGAGGATTATGTAGCGATTGAAGAGTAAGAACAATTACAGTTGACGGGGTAATGTCAGTTAGTTAAGAACAATTACTAAGGAATGGAAGAAGGTCTGCAGGAGAAGAGGAAAAGAACATTTCCAGACACGTTCTCACGGCCTTCTTCCCTTACTGATTGTCTGTAACAGGAGGATGCTCTGTCTGAATGATTACGATTGATTGACATTGCTGAACAGAAGGATTATTATTTTAGGATTATACTACAGGACGAGGATGAGTGTATTATGATAAGTTTATGGAACGCACTTCCCGGAGCAGTGGCCCAGGGATTGATATGGGGAATTATGGCGATTGGTGTGTACATCACCTATCGGGTTCTGGATATTGCGGATCTGACCGTGGACGGCTCCCTCTGTACCGGCGGCGCGGTCTGTATTATGCTGATGCTGTCCGGACAGAGTGTGTGGACAGCTCTTGCAGGAGCTTTGCTTGCAGGAATGGTATCCGGATTTGCAACCGGACTTTTGCATACATTTATGGGGATTCCGGCGATTTTGTCAGGGATTCTGACACAGCTTGGGCTGTACTCAGTTAATTTGAAAATAATGGGAAAGGCGAATCAGGCAATTAATGTGGATAAGTTTGATCTGCTGGTTTCGCTGCGTTTTATTAAAAATGTTCCTTTTTATAAAAATACGATTTTGTTGGTAGCTGTGATCATTGTGGTGATGATTGGTTTTTTGTACTGGTTTTTCGGAACCGAGCTGGGATGTTCCCTGAGGGCCACTGGCTGTAATGACAAAATGGCCCGCGCCCAGGGAATCAACACGGATTTAAGCAGGGTGCTTGGCCTTATGATTTCCAACGGGCTGGTAGCTCTTTCCGGAGCTCTGCTGGCACAGTATCAGGGATTTGCAGATGTGAATATGGGACGGGGAGCAATTGTCATTGGTCTGGCAGCAGTAATAATCGGGGAAGCTGTTTTCGGCCGGGTGTTCCATAACTTTGCATTCCGGCTGTTCGGGGTGGCTTTTGGGTCCATTATTTATTACCTGGTGCTGCAGTTTGTTATCTGGAAAGGGGTTGACACGGATCTGCTTAAGCTTCTTTCCGCAGTGGTAGTGGCAATCTTCCTGGCGATTCCTACCTGGAAGAGCCGGTATTTCTCAAAATGGAGGAGAAAGGGAGGTAGGAGCTGATGCTGGAGGTAAGAAGTATTTCCAAAACATTTAATCCGGGAACCGTCAATGAAAAACGGGCGTTAAAAGGCTTAAGCCTTACTTTGGCTGACGGAGATTTTGTGACAGTTATCGGCGGCAATGGCGCTGGAAAGTCCACGCTTCTCAATGCCATTGCCGGAACCTGGCAGGTGGATGAGGGGCAGATTATGATTGACGGAAAAGATGTGACAAAGCTTTCCGAGCATAAGCGGGCAGCATTTTTGGGGCGGGTGTTTCAGGACCCTATGAACGGCACAGCTGCCACCATGGGGATTGAAGAGAATCTGGCTCTGGCTCTGCGCCGCGGCCACAGGCGGACTTTGAAACCAGGTATTGTAAACAGTGAGCGGAAGCTGTACCGGGATCTTCTGGCCAAACTGAACCTGGGGCTGGAGAACCGGCTGACCTCCAAGGTAGGCCTGCTTTCTGGCGGCCAGCGGCAGGCTTTGACCCTTCTTATGGCAACTCTGGAAAAGCCCAAGCTGCTCCTTTTGGATGAGCATACAGCAGCCTTAGATCCCAAGACAGCAGCCAAGGTGCTGGAAACCACAGAGTCCATTGTCAATAAGGATCATTTGACTACGCTCATGATTACACATAATATGCGGGATGCCATTCAGATCGGCAACCGGCTGATTATGATGAATGACGGACAGATTATCTATGATGTGTCCGGTGAGGAGAAGAAAAAGCTGACTGTGGAGGATTTGCTCCGCAAGTTTGCAGAGGCCAGCGGCGGAAAATTTGCCAATGACCGGATGATGCTGACCAAGTGATGGCGAAAGGTTAAATCATGCCTGCAAAAGATTGGTTTTTTCACATTAAGGGAATGCCAATGCTTCTTGTCCGTCTAAGACGGACAAGAAGATAACCTCATAACAGCAGATGCTAATCTCTGAAGTTTTTCGCTATGCTCTCTTACTGCTTTTTTTATGATATCTACATCAATTTGCATGCCTTCCATTTATTCAATACCTGTTTCATAGCGTTTAAATGTACTTGTATAACATGCCTCAATATTTTGCAGACGTGGAAGAATATTATTTTCTTGAGTAACCTCAATTTTTTTCAGTCTGTCATTGACAGGTTTCAGTTTTTTATCTAAAATATCCGATATTGCTAATAATAATTCATGATCTGTCATTCTGTTACCTCTTTCTGTGAGTGTGTCTGTTTTTTTTATTGAACTGTAATAATAGTATTTTATCACATCGAAGGAATAAAGTCGATATTTTTTATTTCCGCGAGCAATGAGCTAAGGTCAGGCTGTTACTGTTCACAGGGGCATCTTCTTGCCCGTCTTTTACGGACAAGAAGCATCAGGCTCGCTTGATTTCGGCGGTTGCCCACGGGGTATTTGGCTATACAGATGGATAATTTTGTGGTACAATAGGAATGTGACTGGTAAGGTTTTACGAAATTTGCATAAATAAATGAGAAACAAGGTTTGGTTGGTGTAGTCTGGCAGCTGAATCTTTTGGAGGAGGGATTTTTTATGGATAAAAGTAAGCTGGTAATTACGATTGAGAGGCAGTATGGAAGCGGCGGCAGGATTGTGGGGAGGAGGCTGGCTGAGAGCCTGGGAATTCCTTTTTATGATGATGAGATCTTAAGCATGACAGCGGAAAAGAGCGCAGTGGGAGAACAGTATTTCCGGCTGGCGGACGAGAAGGCAGGCAATAATCTGCTGCGGAGGATTGTGGGCGGAATGCGCCATGGGATGGTGGGAGCGCCTAAAATCCAGGGAGACGTTACATCTCCGGAGAATTTGTTTAAGTTCCAGTCTGAGGTGATTCGGGAGCTGGCAAGCAATGAGTCCTGTGTGATTGTGGGCAGATGTGCAGACTTTGTGCTGGATTCTGCAGGAAAAGAAGATCTGATTAAGATTTTTGTGTATGCGGACACAGATACCTGTATTCGGCGGACAATGGAGGTAGATGGAATTACAGATACCAAGGAGGCTCTTACCAAGCTGAACCGGATTACCAAACAACGCCGGGAATATCACCGTTATTTTACAGGAAGGGAGTGGGAGGATATCAGCAACTATGACCTTCCAATCAATGCCAGCCGGTTGGAGTTAGATCAGATTGTGGAGCTCATTCAGACCTATATTAAAATGATTGGGTATGAGATCTAAAATCAGAACGGACAGAGAACCTGACCGTTCAGACAGCGGAGAATCGGAACGGCGGACAAATATGGTATCAAAGGAGGGGAGAGGGCAAAAGACCCTCTCTTTCTTTGATACGGCTCCTTTTGATCAGCCCTTAAGCAGCCAGATCTTACTTCTTCATCACTTCCAGCGCAGTAATCTCCTTGGAGGTAATGGTGCCGTTATAAAAGATCTGTACCATATCTCCCAGCTGATAAGGGGAGAAATCCAAATCTTCTGATACAAAGGTATAAAAATCGCTGTCCGCAGATTCCAGCACAAGATTATCGCCTGTGTTCTGAATGATTTTTCCAATAAAGGCATTGCGCTCTGCTTCTGCAGTATCATAGGAATCCTCCATAACGACTTTGACAGCCATGGCATTGTCATCCAAATCACCGATGTAGGTGATGGTGGCTTGTTTGTCAACATCAATCCCGTCTTTGGCCACAACATAGGCATTGGCAATGCTTACGGTACAGGTCTCACCGTCCTCTGTCTTTAAAGTCAGGGTAGTGTCAGTCGCCTCTGTCACAGTACCGGATACAGATGGGTCTGTGTTCAGGCCGATGATGGATTCCATCACATCCACATTCAGGGCAGGGACCGGATCAGCTGTGTTCTCAGCGGCAAAAGTGATCTCTACAGTGTCCCCCTCGGAAAAGGGGTATTCCTGGGAAATGTCTGCTTTGGAGATATCGTACCTTTTCTCTGTGTCTTCTTCATTGCTTTTCACAGTCAGAATCTGGTCTTCGATTTTTGTAATCACTCCGGTCACATAGTCTTCTTCCATGTATTCCTCTTCCTCCCCCGTAGTTTCCGGAGAGGCAGTTGTGGTTAGGGCCTGGGTGGTTGCTTCCGTGGTGGGAGCGGTAGTGGCCGGGGGGTTATCATTCCCCTGGGAACAGGCGGTTGCCCCGAATGCCACAGCCAGAACAACAGCTGCAAATAAATGTTTTTTCATAAATGAAAATCACTCCTCTTGATAAAAAATAATAAGAATCACACAGACCTCCCATAAGGCGGAAGCTGTCTGCTGTAAACAAAAGTTTACTACAAAGTCCAGAAAAATGCTATTTATTTTTTATTAAATTTCCATCAAAGTATGAATATTTTGTGAAATTGAAAGGAAGAATGGTTAGAAAATGGTTGTAAAAAATTAACAGGTTTTCAATTATTATAAAATTTTCATTATTTATTCGTTAGAGTATCGTAATCATAAAGGATTTGTGGTATAATGCCAAACGGGTAATGGACAATGGAAAAAGGGATATTGCGGCACAAGGAGAACAGAAAAGAATGGATGACAGGAAAGAGAAGGGGAAAAGAAGAGACATTTCAAATAGAGCCAGAAGAAGCAGAAAAAGGAAAAATAATGGAAAATATATCATTGCAGCTGCAGGGGCGGCGGTGATTTTGGCTGTATCGCTTTTTCTTGGAAAAAATATGGGGAACAGGCAGGAGCAGGAAAAAGAGCTTGAGGCAGCGGCAGTGAATACAGAAGAAACCATCAAAGAGACAATGCCAGTTAAAGTTGAGTCTACCCTGTCAGCGGAAGAGCAGGAGCGGCAGAGGATACTCCGCGAGAAGCAGGCAGTGGTGGATTCTTATGAGAATTTGGGCCTGGTACAGGTGGCCGGATATTTGAATGTGCGGGAGGCTCCTGGGTCGAACGGGAAGATTATCGGGAAGCTTCAGCAGAACAGCGCCTGTGAGATTCTGGATACAGAAGGGGAATGGTGCCATGTGACCTCCGGCGGAATTGAAGGATATATTCACAACCGCTATGTGATGAGCGGTTCGGAGGCGCGGCAGGAGGCCATTGCCCATGTGGAGAAGATGGCAGAGGTCAACACGGAAAAGCTTAATATCCGCTCAGAGCCAGTGATGATAGATGCCTCCAATGTGGTGGCGCAGGCATTGAACCATGAGCGTTATCCTGTGCTGGAGGAGCTGGATGGGTGGATTCGGATTGAAGAGGGGTATATTTCTTCGGATTATGTGGTGGTGAAGTATGCGTTAAATGAGGCGAGAAAGCTGGACTTGCGGGCAATGGCCCTGAACCAGTATGATAATCTGGTGATTTCCAAGGTGAGCAGTTATCTGAATATCCGCAAAAGTCCCAGCACAGAGGATGATACTAATGTGATTGGAAAGTTTCCTGGCAAGGCGGCAGGGGAGATTCTGGAGACAGAAGATGGCTGGTATAAGATCAAGTCTGGTCCGATTACCGGATATATTACAGCTGATCCGGAGTATGTGGCAGTAGGCCAGGAGGCGCGGGATTTGGCCCTGGAGTCAGCTACCCTGATGGCTATTGTGAATACAGACAAGCTGAATGTGCGCTCCGGTCCCACGACGGATTCCAAAATCTGGACTCAGATTTCCAAGGAAGACCGCTATACTGTGCTGGATCAGTTAGACGGCTGGGTGCAGATTGAGCTGGATACAGGAGACAGCGAAGAGGGCGAGGAGCCGGATCAGGCCTTTATTGCCACAAGAGACAACAATGTGGAGGTCCGGTATGCCCTGACCGAGGCCATTAAGTTCTCTCCTGTGGAGGAGCGGGCCAATCAGCAGGCAGCTCTGCGGAGCAAGGTGGTTAATTATGCGCTGCAGTTTGTAGGCAACCGGTATGTATGGGGCGGTACCAATCCTAATACAGGCGCAGACTGTTCTGGTTTTGTACAATATGTGTTGCGGAATGCGGCTGGCGTAAGCCTTCCCCGTACTTCCAGAGAACAGGCAAAGGCAGGAAGGGCGGTCAGCTCCAGTGAGATGCTGCCCGGTGATCTGATTTTTTATACCAACAGCAGCGGCGTGGTGAACCATGTGGCTATGTATATTGGCAATGGACAGATTGTTCATGCGGCAAGCAGGAGAAGCGGAATCAAGATTTCCACATGGAATTATCGGAAGCCGAAGACCATACGGAGATTTTTGAATTAGTCAGGATTCAGCCATGCGGCATGTTTTTGGAAAGCAGGAAGATGCATGGATGATTGCTGCGGACAGAAGGATAAAAGGGGTAGGGATTCTTGGACAGATTATTTTCTGCAATAGGGGGACAGGGGGCTTTGGGAGGCGAAAATCCAGCTCCCTTGTCTGACTTGGGGTCAGCCTTTTGGCCCAGGATGATTTTGATTTTGTTGTTTCTTCTTATAGGGATGGATTTGGCAAACAGCTGGAAAGCTCATGGGAAAAGCGGGAGGGACAGTCAGTACATACAGGGTATGGGGAATTTCCTGAAAAGCAGGTCATTTGCAGGTATGCTTCTGGTGGCAGTTATGGTGGCTCTTCTGCCTGTGATTGGCTTTTTGCCAGATTGTTTGTGGTTTTTGGCTGCTTATGGCTTTTTGCTGGGAGAGCGGCGGTGGGGGCGGCTGATGTTCCGCTCTCCTGCGGCAACGGCTGTTCTTTATGTGGTGTTTCAGTGTGGGCTGGGTTTGGCATTGCCGCAGGGCATGGGACTGTTTTTGAAGCTCTCTCTGCTTTTTCAGATTTGAAACTGACATGAGTTTTGGCTTACAGGCGGGCTTGACGCTCCAAATTCATGTCAGCTTTTCCGCTGTCTGAACGGTTACGAAATAATGGAGGTGCAAAGTATATGTGGGTTCTGTGGACCATGGGATGGGAAATTCTGCTTACTCCTTCTGTTTTTCTGCTGCTTTTGGCAGGAATCCTGTTAGGA